>JAIFNM010000067.1 GCA_020047725.1 Betaproteobacteria bacterium | reverse complement strand
GACTGTTTCGGCGGGTTGTACGGCAGGGGACTTCTTGAGAAAACCAAACATGGGGCCAACTTGTCTTGGAAGGGGTTCGGGAATTGCGGGGATGGTAAGATGCCATCGCGAATGACCTACAGTGCAAATTTTAACAGAAGCCACCTCCGCCCATGCCTTGCTCGAAACGAATCAGCTGCTTGCTCCTCACGGGAGTGCAGTCGGCATTGGATGGGGCTGTATTATGAATTCAGCGATCAAAATGAACACAGTACGTATTATTGGCGGCGAATGGCGGCGGCGTAATTTGGCCTTTCCGGATTCGGAAGGCCTGCGTCCGACGCCTGATCGCGTTCGCGAAACCTTGTTCAACTGGCTCGGGCAGGATCTGACCGGGCTGTCCTGCCTCGATCTTTTTGCCGGAAGTGGAGCGCTGGGCTTTGAGGCGGCTTCGCGCGGGGCCGCCAAGGTGGTGATGGTCGAGCATTCGCCCAAGGTGTACGCGGCGCTTGATGCTAACGCCCGTGTGCTGGGCGCTGCGGACCGTTTGCAGATTGTGCGCGCGGATGCGGTAAAATTCGCCTCCTCGTTGCGTGCAAGCGGTTCGCGGTTTGATGTGCTGTTTCTCGATCCGCCTTATAAACAGGGCTGGATTGAGCGTCTGACGCCTGTTCTGCCGGAACTCTTGGTTGAGGATGGCGCAATTTACATTGAGGCCGAACATGCGCTGGATTCCTGTGGTGACTGGAAGACGGTGCGAAATGGCCGGGCCGGGCAGGTTTTTTATCATTTGATGCGGAAGGGTTAGCCAGATGGCCCTGAACAAGCGGGTAGCAATTTACGCAGGTACCTTTGATCCACTGACACGTGGGCACGAAGACCTTGTGCGCCGCGCCGTCAATCTCTTCGATCACGTGATCGTGGCGATTGCCGCCAGTCTGTCGAAACACCCGTTCTTCTCCTTGGAAGATCGAGTCGAAATGGCGAAGGAAGTGTTGGCCCCCTACAAGAATGCGGAGGTCTGCAGTTTCGAAGGCTTGCTCATGGATTTTCTGCATGAGAGAAAAGCAAAAGTGATTTTGCGCGGCTTGCGCGCCGCGTCCGATTTCGAGTATGAATTTCAGATGGCGGGAATGAACAGGAACCTGTTTCCCGAGGTCGAAACCGTGTTCCTGACGCCGAGTGAGCAATACATGTTCATTTCGGCGACGATGGTTCGCGAAATTGCCATTTTGGGTGGCGATGTGAGCAAGTTTGTGCAGCCGTCCATTTGTGAGCGGCTGGCGAAAAGAGTAGCGGAATAACTTTAACGATCTGAAGGAAATGAAGCCATGGCTTTGATTATTACCGACGAATGCATCAACTGCGACGTGTGCGAGCCGGAGTGCCCGAACGAGGCAATTTCGCAAGGTGCCGAAATTTACGAAATTGACCCGAACAAATGCACTGAATGTATCGGCCACTACGATACGCCGCAGTGTGTCGAGGTTTGCCCGGTTGATTGCATCCCGAAGGATGCTGATCATCAGGAAAATGACAATCAGCTGTGGATCAAGTACGAAAAGCTGACGGGTAACAAGCGCCCGGCCTGATTCGCGAATAGAAAAAAACGCCGCTACCTGACCAGGGTGCGGCGTTTTTTATATCAGGCGGCGTTGCGCAGGCCTCGGCGGCCGATGGATTGTCTCAATACGTGGTGAACGTCTTGTCCGACGCTTTCCAGCGTACGAATCTGCGATACCAGATTGTTTTCGACGTGCGTCAGTTCGTTGATGCGGTCTTCGAGCGTGTCGGTCGCCTGATGGATGCGTTTGATGCTTTCCAGGCGTCGCTTGAGCTGGATCTGGTGCTCACGAACCTGCGTTTCCATCGGCGCCATGATTGCCTTGAGCCAGGATTCCGCGTCGCGGTTGGCGCGTTCAAACGCGTGTCTAACCTGAACCGCGACTTCCTCGAAAAACTTGTGGGTCACCTTGTTCTTCTCATGGGTTATGAGCTGGAACATGGTGTTGAGGTGCGTATCGCACCAGTATTCGAGGCGTTCGATGTCTTTTTCGTAGCTGATCAGCGAGAAGCCGGTCGGCTTGAGGCCGTGTTCAACCGAAAATTTCTTGTAGATGGCTTCCATCATGGTGAGGATTTCGCTGACTTCACCATCCGATTTGACGAGATTAGCGCGCGAGATGTTGAAAAAATTCTTCATCGCTGCCGACAGGGTCTTCGAGAACGTCGCGTCGGTCATCGTCTCGCGGGTTGAGCGGGTGAGCGAGCGCAGGGCGTCAAGACCCAGATGGCCGAAGAGTTTGTTGGTCAGTTGCGAGAAGACGCTGCGCACTGCGTAATAGCGCTGCAGCCCGGATTCGAATTCCTCCTTCTCGATACGTACCTTGCCCATCATGTACTCGACGACACCTTTGTTTTTGCCGCGCAGCTCGGTCAATTCTCCCAGCTGTTCGCGCAGGCCGGCGAGACGTGATTCGAGCAAGCCGCGCATGCGCATGTAGATGTCGGCGAACTCGGCGTCGGTATTCTCGTAAACGATTTCCTGCTTGGCTGGAATCAGTTCCTGCGAGAGCGCGAGTTCAAGGGCTGGCAGACGGCTACGCACAAGCAACTTCTTGTCATCGTTGATCTTGGCGATCAGCGCTTTCTGTGCGGAGATCGGGAAAATCTGGCTGGTCGGCAGGTCCAGCGTCCATGCACAACTATTGGTCTGCTTGGTGATCTCGGCGTTGATCTCATCTTCCGATTTGAGCTCGTCCCACATGCTGTCGATCTTGTTCAGCACGACGAGGCGTCCTTTCTTGCGCCGACCCGGTGCGCCGATGTGTTCGCTCCAGATTGCCAGGTCGGACTGCGTAACCCCTGTATCGGCGGCGAGAATGAACAGCACGGCGTGGGCGTTCGGCAGCAGCGACAACGTCAGTTCAGGCTCCGTACCGATGGCGTTGAGTCCCGGTGTGTCGAGAATGACGAGGCCCTGCATTAGCAGCGGGTGCGGGAAGTTGATGCGGGCGTGGCGCCAACGCGGGATTTCAACCAGGCCATCTTCGGCCATTCTGACAACGGCGGCCTCCTTGTCGCCGGTTGAAAATCCAAATTGCTCAGCGATTTCCGGCGCCACCCGAATCACTTCGCTGACCGAACGCAAGGCCTCCTGCATGGCTTCGGCCGAGTCGATGTCGAGGGTAACGATCTTCCATTCCTCGGGGAAACGCTTGTACTCGCTGATGCTGGTGCTGGACTCGCGGGTCTGGATCGGCAACAGTTCGATGCATGGTAGCTTGTCCGCGTCGTACATCAGCTCGGTTGGGCACATCGTGGTACGGCCGGCGGTCGACGGCAGCATCCGGCTACCGTATTCAGCGAAGAAGATGGCGTTGATCAGCTCAGATTTGCCGCGAGAGAATTCGGCGACAAAGGCCACATTCAAGCGATCTTCCCGCAACTTTTCAAGCAGATGCCCGATACGCAGGTCGATCTGTGCATCGCTGAGTTCGTTATCGGTGATCCACTTCCGGAAAGCCCCAAGGCCAGCGGAGAGTTGAGTACGCCATTCACTGTAGGCGGCGAATTGTTGGGCAAGTGACATGGCTAATTCCATCAGAATACATATTCTGCACTCTATCACAAAGTCGTGCCCAATCAATTACATGGGATGGCAATGTTCAAGTAGCTTGTTCAGCGCTGGCAGCGCGCGCAATAGAAGGTCGAGCGACCGCCCTGGCGGACTGATCGTAGCGGTTCGCCACAGTTCACGCACGGTTCGCCAAGGCGGTCGTACACCGCGCAGGAAAGCTGGAAGCAGCCCGCACCGCCGTCGCTATGCACGTAGTCGCGAACGCTGCTACCGCCAGCAGCAATCGAGGCGTCAAGTGTTTCACGGATGGCCGGAACGAGAACGTGATAGCGTTCGAGGCTGATGCGATTGGCCGCGCGCAAGGGGGAAATTCCGGCGCGGAACAGACTTTCCGACGCGTAAATGTTGCCGATACCGACGACCAGATGACTGTCCATCAGCAAGGGTTTGATTGGCGCGCTACGTCGTCGCGTTTGCTCGTATAGCCAATCTCCGTCGAACTCGGCACCGAGTGGTTCGATGCCGAGCACGGCGATCAGCGGGTGCTTTTCCACATCGCTACCTTCGTGCCAGAGCAGCGTACCAAAGCGTCGCGGATCACGAAAGCGCAGGGCGGTGTGGGCGAACACCAGGTCGACGTGGTCGTGTTTCTGCGGCGGCGTGTCGGGAGCAACCAGGCGCAGGCTGCCGGACATGCCTAGATGCAGAATCAGCCAGCCGCCGCCCAGGGTGCTTTCGCAGTCGAACAGAAGATACTTGCCACGGCGTAGAATGGTGTCAACGCGAAGTCCGGCAAGCCGCGTGGTCAGCTCACGCGGGAGTTCGTGACGCAGCTTTGGCGTCCGGAAAATGGCCTTGATGATGTGTTGCCCGGGCAGAAAGGGCAACAATCCTTGACGGCTAACTTCGACTTCGGGGAGTTCTGGCATTGCTGCTACCGAAAAAAGTCCATAACATGCATAAAACCATTATGACGCAAACGACTCCAAGCTGTATTGATCTGATCAAGTCGTGCAAGGAACCCATGAAATCCATTCGACGCATTTTCTGTTTTTCCGCATTGGTATTTGCCTTCAGCCTGCCGGCACTACCCGCCAGTAAGGCGGTTCCGGCCAAAAAACGTGCGCCAGCGGTTCTCGAAGTAAGCCCTTCGGTGCCGGTTGAGCCACGGCCGGGGGATGTGCAATACACCGATCAGCTTGGACTGGGGGTTTATCAGGTTCTGATTGCCGAAATCGCCCTGCAACGCGGCGATCTCGAACTGGCGACCAAGGCGTATTCCGATCTCGCCTTGCGCACCCGCGAGCCCAAGGTGCTTGAGCGGACGATCGAGGTGGCCGGGTTTGCCCGCCGCTTTGACCTGGCACTCGAAACGGCCCGCCTGTGGCAGCAGGTCGAGCCGGGGTCAACACGTGCCCAGCAAATGATGACCAGTGTGATGATCATGGCTAATCAACTGGACGATCTTGCACCCAATCTGGTCCGCATGATTGAGGCCGACAAATCGTCGATTGGAGATAATCTTCTCGGACTCAATCGCATGTTTGCCCGTAACCAGGACCGTCAGGCGGTTTTCCGCCTGATCGACAAGGTTTGCCGGCCGTTCTTTGGTGTCGCCGAAGCGCATTACTCCGTGGCCATGGCTGCCAGTTCGGCGGGCGTGTTTGAACGCGCGTTGGCTGAAGCGCGTCGGGCTCTCGAACTGCGCCCCGACTGGGAAATGGCGGCGCTTCTCCAGGCGCAAGTGCTGTCGCGGACATCGCCGAGTGAGGCAGTCAGCTTTTTGCAGGGCTTTGTCGAGCGCAACCCCAAGGCGCGTGACGCGCAGCTGAATCTGGCGCGCGGCCTGGTCGGCGAGAAGCGCTATTCCGATGCCAAGCATCATTTTGACCAGTTGCTGGAGACCTTTCCGAATAACCCGGAAGTAGTTTACCCGGCGGCCATCCTGGCCCTGCAGCAGAATGACCGTGCCCTTGCTGAAGCTCATTTCAAGCATCTCGTTACCTTGAACATGCAGGACAAGAGCACTCCCTATTATTATCTCGGGCAGATTGCCGAGGACGGAAAGCGCAACGACGATGCACTGGCTTACTACGCGCTGGTCGGCCCCGGCGAACGTTATATTCCGGCGCAAATGCGGCGTGCCCATATCCTGGTTGATCAAGGAAAGCTTGACGCAGCGCGGCAGCAACTCAGTAGCGCAACGGCCGCGACACCCGAGGACAAGGTGCAGTTGGTGATCGCCGAAGCAGGGTTGTTGCGTGAGGCCAAGCAGCCCCAGGCCGCCTTCGATCTGCTGGAAAAAGCGTTGGCCGGCCAGCCTGACGATCCGGATTTTCTTTACGAAACGGCACTGTTTG
Source organism: Betaproteobacteria bacterium (assembly GCA_020047725.1). Taxonomy (GTDB): domain Bacteria; phylum Pseudomonadota; class Gammaproteobacteria; order Burkholderiales; family Rhodocyclaceae; genus Propionivibrio. The sequence continues at coordinate 662 of JAIFNM010000067.1, read as the reverse complement.
CCGAACGCCTTGGACGTATGGATGTTCTGGAAACCAACTTGCGCAAGCTGATCGTATTGCGCCCGGATAATGCGCAGGCCTACAACGCGCTGGGTTATTCCTACGCCGACCGCAATATTCGCCTGCCGGAAGCACGCGAGTTGATCGACAAGGCGCTCAAACTTACACCGAACGATCCTTTCATTCTCGACAGCCTTGGCTGGGTGCAATATCGTCAGGGTGATCTGGCGGGGGCTTTGGTTTCGCTCGAAAGCGCCTATGCTAAACGCGATGACCCCGAAGTCGCCGCGCATCTGGCCGAAGTTCTGTGGGCGCTTGGGCGCAGTCAGGATGCCCAACGCACTCTGCGTGAGGCACAGCAGAAATATCCGGCCAACGAAATATTGGCGGAAGCCGTCAAGAAGTTCGCTCCCTGATCCGGATGCGACTCCATTCTGGTTTGGTACGGGCGTGCTGCAGTGCAGGATTTCTGGTGCTCGTCCTGTTTCTTGGGGGGTGCGCCTCGCTTCCCGTATCGTCTGTCAGCGTCCCGCCGCGCAATGCGCTGGCGGCTTTCTCGCTCGAAGGGCGTTTTTCCCTGCGGCATGAGGACAAAAACTACTCGGGCCGTTTGAGTTGGCGGCACGACGGCGAAAACAACACGTTGCTGCTGGCTTCACCGT
>JAIFNM010000100.1 GCA_020047725.1 Betaproteobacteria bacterium | reverse complement strand
TTTCTTGTGAAATGCTGGCCGGGCATCTGAACGATCCGGACTGGCGGGTTTTCGATTGTCGCCATCAGCTTTCGGATGTCGGCTACGGCGAGAAGGTTTATGCCGATGGGCATGTGCCCGGCGCTTTCTTCATGCATCTTGACCGTGATCTCTCCAGTTCGATGAATGGTCTGAACGGTCGCCATCCCTTGCCCGATCCGCAACTGCTGGCCAAGAAGCTGAGCGCAGCGGGCGTATCCAGCCAGACACAGGTTGTCGTCTATGATGACGCCGGTGGCATGGTTGCCGGCCGCTTGTGGTGGTTGTTGCGCTGGCTGGGGCATGAGCGTGTGGCGCTGCTCGATGGCGGTATCAACCAGTGGCTGAAGGAAGGTCGGCCGTTGTCCGTTGAGCTGCCGAAGTCTGCGCCCGCCGTTTTCGAAATTGCCCAGCGCGATTGGGTCGTGACAACCGATGAAGTGCTTGCCAACATCGACACGAACGAATTTTGTGTCGTCGACGCGCGTGCGCCGGATCGCTTCCGCGGCGAGAATGAAACGCTTGACGCGGTTGGTGGCCATATCCCGGGTGCTCGCAACCGCTTCTTCCGCGACAACCTTGACGCCGACGGATTGTTCCGCCCGGCGGCTGAATTGCGCAGGGAATTTCTGGGTCTGTTCGCCGGTGTCGAGCCGGAAAAAACGGTCGCACAATGCGGTTCTGGTGTCTCTGCCTGCCACAACCTGCTGGCCATGGAAATCGCCGGACTGCACGGGGCCAGACTTTATGCCGGTTCGTGGAGCGAATGGTGCAGCGATCCTGCCCGGCCGGTGGCGTGCTGATTAAATGCTGGCAATCGGTCTGTAGGCCAATAGACACGGCTTTCTTGAGATGATATGCCGTGTCGGCCAATATCCATGCGCTTCTCGTGGCATGTATCGCGTAGAACGCCAATCGATGCGCCTTGCAGGGCATCTATAGGGTAGCGCCCAGTCGCGTTCCTTGGTCAATTGCCCGCTTGGCGTCGAGTTCCGCCGCCACATCGGCGCCGCCGATCAGCGACAGGGGAATGCCGGCAGCGCGCAAACCCGCTTCGAGTTCGCGCCGAGGTTCCTGCCCGGCGCAGACGACTACCGTATCAACCGGCAGGCAGCGTTGCTCACCGTTCAGGCTGATGTGCAATCCATCATCGTCAATTCGCTCGTAGATGACGCCCGAGAGCATTTCCACCCCACACCTATTGAGCAGCGAACGGCGAATCCAGCCGGTGGTTTTGGCCAGCCCGCTGCCGACTTTGGATGATTTTCGTTGCAGCAGCCAGACTTGGTGCGCTGGCGCTTCCTTTTCCTCCGGCTTGAGGCCGCCGCGTGCGGCCAACGCAGTATCGATGCCCCATTCCGCCTGGAAGCGCGCCTGTTCGCTCTTGCTGTTGTGGACGTGTGTCAGGAGTTCGCCAATGTCGAAGCCGATACCGCCAGCACCGATGATGGCGACCCTCGGGCCGGCTTGCTTGCGTGCTTCAATCAGATCGACGTAGCTCACTACCTTGGCGTGGTCGCAGCCCGGAATCTCCAATCGACGCGGCACAATCCCCGTGGCCAGGACGACCTGGTCGAAACTGGCTTGCACGAGTTCATCAACGGCCGTGTGCTGGCCGAGTCTTAATGTGACGCCGGCATTTTTCAGGCGACGGTCGAAGTAGCGTAGCGTCTCTCCGAATTCTTCCTTGCCGGGAATGAGGCGAGCCAGATTGAATTGGCCGCCGATGACCGGGGCAACATCGAATAACGTTACCGAATGTCCTCGTTCGGCGGCGGTGGCGGCGCAGGCCATGCCGGCCGGACCTGCTCCGATGATGGCGATTTTCAACGGACTCGCCGTTCTTTCGATGACCAGTTCGGTCTCATGGCAAGCGCGCGGATTGACCAGGCAGGACGCGATCTGACCATCAAAAATCTGATCGAGGCAGGCCTGATTGCAGGCGATGCAGGTGTTGATCTCGTCGGCGCGGCCTTCCGCTGCCTTGGCCACGAACTCGGCGTCGGCGAGGAAAGGGCGTGCCATCGACACCATGTCGGCACAGCCGGTGGCGAGGACCTCTTCAGCCACCTCGGGTGTGTTGATGCGGTTAGTGGTGACCAGCGGAATCCGGACTTCGCCCATAAGCCGGCGAGTGACCCAGGCAAAGGCAGCACGCGGAACCATCGAGGCGATGGTCGGGATGCGCGCTTCGTGCCAGCCGATGCCGGTGTTGATGATTGTCGCGCCGGCCGCTTCAATGGCTTTGGCGAGCGCGATGACTTCGTCCCACGTGCTGCCGTCTTCAACCAGATCTAGCATCGAAAGGCGGAAGATAATGATGAAATTTGGCCCGGTGGCGCCCCGTACGCTTCGAACGGTTTCGACAGCAAAGCGAATTCGTTTCTCGAAGCTGCCACCCCACTCGTCGCTGCGCAGGTTGGTTTGCGGTGCGATGAATTCGTTGATCAGGTAGCCTTCCGAGCCCATGATCTCCACGCCATCATAACCAGCGCGCTGCGCGAGCACGGCGCAACGGGCATAGTCAGCAATCGTCTTGAGAATACCCCAGCCAGAGAGCGCGCGCGGCGTGAAACGGTTGATCGGCGCGCGAATTTTTGACGGTGCCGCCGCTAGCGGGTGGTAAGCATAGCGTCCGGCGTGCAGAATCTGCAGCGCGATTTTTCCACCTTCGGCATGCACCGCATCGGTAATTAGCCGGTGCTTGCAGACCTGCCAGGAGACACTGAGCTGCGCCGCGTGCGGGAAGGCGCGACCTGATATGTTTGGCGAAAATCCGCCGGTGACGATTAGCCCGACACCGCCCCGGGCGCGTTCTGAGTAGAACGCGGCAAGGCGTGAGAAACCGTCAGGAGCTTCCTCCAGGCCCGTGTGCATTGAACCCATCAGCACGCGGTTCTTCAGCGTGGTGAAGCCGAGATCAATTGGTGCAAAAAGGTGCGGATAGGCGTTAGGCTGCATTCAGCGAATCAGCCTGCGTTCATCGATTCCAGCGCACCACTCAACGCACGTTCAAAAATTGCTTCTTCCTGAAGAATGGCGGCTTTGCCATCGCGTATCTGCCGCGCCAGTGCTTCGGGGGCGATCGAAATAGCCTTCGATGAACGATGGTTGCTGAAAAGCAGAATACCTCGCTGCGGGCTGATCCAGTTAAGCCTTTCGCGGTTGCGGTGGCCATCCTCATCGAGAAACTCGACCCAGTCGCCGCGTTTGAGTTCGCTTACCTGGCGGAAGATTTCGCGATCATCGGCACGCCAGATGGGAGCTGCTCCGACGAGGATGATTTCCTCAACTTCGACACCGTTATCGATGCTGCGTGTCACCAGCAGATCGCCGTCGCCGGATGGAGTGAATGATGGAGTAGGGTCTATCTGTACTGGCGTAGTGCTTGCCTCTGGCGCGGGAACCTCGCCTTTGAGCGCCGCTGAATGGTATTTCACCAGCGCATCGAAAAAGGCCGTCCGTTGAGTCGCGCCAGCCTTGATGCTGTCCAGACCCTTGTTCAACTGGGCCAGCAGGTTTGGCAGCAGGCTGATCAGCCGCAGGCGATCAGGCGGAGATTTCTTTGGCTCTATGCTCCAGACCAGATCCTTCATTACCTCGCAGGCGGCTTTCCAGTTGGTCCCGTTGTCATCATCATTGACGGCTACGGCTTGCAGGACGCCGGTCCAGTGTTCGGCCAGGAAGCTGTCAATCAGCGCTGGCACCGTGTTGCTCGTGCGGAAAGACTGCACGGCGCGCTGCGCGCGTTCCCAGGCTTCGGCTTCTTGCTCACGCACTATGACGATATTGGCGGCGGTCAATGCCGTACTGTCTTCCTCTCCTTCACGTTCATTGACAAAGGATTCCAGTTCGGTGAGCGCGGTGCCGAAGACTTCCACATCATTCTCGAACTCGGTCTGGATCCGTTCGACAAGTTCGGCAAGCTTGCAGTAGAACGGGTCAGTCTCGTCGACCGAACCACCCCAGCGAATTGATATGCCGGAAACACTGCCGAGGAAGCGGCGTGTCGGATGCTGGCGGTCGGCGAAGAAGCCGGGGTTGAGCATGGCGACCTTGAGCACCGGGATTTGCAAGCGGCTAAGCAGTGCCTTGACGGCCACTGGAATGTGGACATCGTCGAAAATGAAGTCAAACAGCATAGCAACGATATCAATCGTTACCGCTTCGAGGCCACCCACCTGCTTCGCGTTGTCCGAGTCGCGAACCAGGCGAACCTGGTTGATAATCATATTCCCGGCGTCGGCAGCCGGGGCATGCTGCATCTCATTAAGCGACGAAAGCAGCAGTTGATTGACTAATGCAGGGTCGAGTGTAGTCCCCGGTTGTGCTACGCCCTGTTGCGGAATGGGAATGGTGTTGGGGATAAAGTTTCCAGCGGGCACCCCAGTGGCCATCGATGTCGCTGCACCGGCTCGAGCCTGGGCGAGTCGCTGCAGCGCGTCAAGGATGCCTTCTCCAGTGGCGGAGCCTGGGCGAGTCGCTGCAGCGCGTCAAGGATGCCTTCTCCAGTGGCGGCAGATATTCCGGGTGTTGCCGAGGATGGCTGGGCGTTTGTGCCCGTTGCGCCAGGCGTGCCAACAGTAGCGGATGCAGCGCTTCTCCGGTATGTTCGTTTGAGATCAGGCAAGATGCCGCGTTCGATCAGGTACGCATTGATTTGCTGGTAGATTGCCGGCAGACCGACGTGCAGGTGTCGCTCAATCCGGCGCAACAGGAGCAGTCGTTCTTCGGCACTTGAGCCGATCGTGGCACAGGCATCAGAAAGCGCGCGGCAAACGACGGGCGGAGCCAGCGGATTGGTGCTGTCGATTAGTTCGTCATGGCCTAGCAGCGCCGCGACGCGACGGTTGAGTGTGTATAGCTCCTCGTCGCAGGACTCGGAAAGCTGGGCGGCAAATTCGCGAATGACAATGTGTTCGGAAAGATCGTCGTCGGCCACCAGTTGCAAGCCTTCGAAGTCGGGGATTTCGAGTGCCTCCTCGCGCTTTTCGGCTTTGTTGTCCTGATTCTGGCAACGTTCGGCTTCGGCCGAAAGATCCCGGCGGAAGGTTTCAACCAGATGCGTCCAGTCTTTTTCAATATCTGCACGCAGATCCAGGTAGCGCGTTTGTTGCAAACGCTCGCGCGTTGAATCGGCCAGAACAAACAACTCTTCTGAAATCGGCGTGGCGATCTCATTTAGCCAGACACTCAAGTGCGTAACCAACAGATCGCGGCACTCGCCGAGAATGCGATGTCCTGGGTTGCGGTCACGACCCAGGCTGTTCAGGGAAACAACCCGATTTGCCGCAGAACTCGAGGAGAATTGGCTCATGACCTTGCCCTAAGTGAAAAGCCGCTCGTTGTATGGAGGAAAGCGTTCAACAGGGTACGCACAGGCGTCAGGTCGATGAAATTGCGGTGCCGGAAACCATGAATCACGATCAACCCCGCTTTCTGGTGGTTCCGCTGCCATTGCCTGTGCAGTTCGACTTGCCAAGCAGTAGGCCGGTAACTTTGCGTCGCCGTCTTTCGACGGGTTTGCCTTGTTTCAGAGGCCGGTTCGTTGTGTTGTACCGGCCATGGTCAATGGTACCGCCAGACTGCAGCGATAGCGCACGTAAACTAGATACTATCGGAAAACTGAAGGAAATCAATACCGCTTGTCGATAATGCGCGACAGCGCCCAGCTGACATGTTCTCGCACCAGCTCAGACGCGTCATTCAAGCGCGAATGGAGCGCGGGCAATGTTGATGGCGACTCGGGGGCGTTGCCCAGGGCAACGGCGATGTTTCGCAACCAGCGTTTGTGCCCGATGCGGCGAATCGGGCTACCGGCCAGTCGAGCTTCGAATTCTGCCTCGTTCCATGCGAAGAGCTCCGCAAGTGGTGTCGCGTCGAGACCATGGCGCACGGCAAAATCGGGATCGCCGAGTCGCGCAAAATCGTTCCACGGGCAGCAGAGTTGGCAATCGTCGCAGCCATAAATCCGGTTACCGATCAACGGCCGCAGCTCAACCGGGATCGAACCCTGCAATTCGATGGTCAAATAGGAAATGCACAGCCGGGCATCAACCTCGTAGGGCGCAGTAATGGCGGTTGTCGGGCAGGCGTCGAGGCAACGCCGGCAGGTTCCGCAATGCTCGCTGATCGGGGAGTCAGGCGACAGGGGCAAGGTGGTGTAAATTTCCCCGAGAAAATGCCAGGAGCCCGCACGGGTCAGGGACAAGGTGTGCTTGCCCCGCCATGCGATGCCTGATTGCCGCGCAAATTCAACTTCCATCACAGGTGCAGAATCTGAAAATACGCGATAGCAAAATGGCGTCCCAGCATCAGCGGCCTGGAGTTCGCTGGAAATGCGCTCGGCCAGTTTTTGTAGCCGGTTGCGAATTGTCTTGTGATAATCACGACCAAGCGCGTAGCGCGAGATATAACCCAGTTCATGGTTAGCGAGCACCTGCTCACTTGCCGCTGCCTTTGGCCAGTACGGGAGCCTAACCGAAATGACCGACAGCGCACCGGGCACCAGGGCTTCCGGTCGCGCACGCAGGGAGGCGTGTTTGGCCATATAATCCATCTCGCCATGGCGACCGAGCGCCAGCCAGTGCAACAGTTTCGGCGTTGCGGCGGAAACATCGGCGCTGGCAATGCCAAGCTCGGAAAAACCCAGTTCAAATCCCCACTTTTTGATGTTTTTGACCAGCGCGACCAAATCGAGATGACCCCAGGCGGCTCCCGCCATCGCGCTCGTATCGGAGTTCTTCTCTTGCATAGCTCGAATCATAATCCCGTTCCTGCCTCCTCGACGTTCTCGCTCGGCTTGGTAGATGAGGCGGCAACCATCGCAGTTGGACGCGAACTGGCGCTCCTGCTCCTTCCCGGCATGGTTATCTGGCTTGATGGCGATCTCGGTGCCGGCAAAACCACACTCGCGCGCGCCCTTCTGAGAGGCCTTGGTCACACTGGTCCAGTGAAAAGCCCTACTTACACGCTGGTTGAAGTTTACGTAGTTTCGAGCATATACTTGTATCACTTTGATTTTTATCGATTCAATGAACCAGAAGAGTTTGAAGAAGCCGGCCTTGGCGAATATTTCCGCGAAAACGCAGTGTGCTTGGTCGAGTGGCCCGAAAAGGCTGCTGGATACGTGCCGCCTGCCGATCTCGCCCTTGTCTTTCGTTTCGCCGCTGATTTGCCGCAATCTGGCCGCGTATTGGAGTTTGTCGCTAACAGCGAGGCAGGGCGGCAATGTCTGAGCGCACTCAAGAGTCGCTGGCCCGGCGCCGGGCGCTAGTCAAGTTCGCTGGAGCGTCGCTGGTTCTGCTGGTAAGCCCGGTCGGGCGCGCGGCGGTTGATCGCAATCCGGGAATACTTGCTGTGCGTGTGTGGCCCGCTGCCGATTACACGCGGGTCGCCATCGAACACAATGCACCGCTGAAATTCAGCCACTTTACGGTCAAGAATCCGGAGCGTCTCGTTGTCGATCTTGAGGGTATCGAGTTCAATAGCGTCCTTGAAACCCTGTCCAACAAAATCGCGCCGGATGACCCCAACATAAAGTTGTTGCGTGCTGGACGCTTCAAGCCGGGCGTCGTCCGTCTGGTGATGGAGCTGAAGAACGAGGTCAAGCCGCAGGTTTTTGTTCTGCCGCCAGTCGGCGAATATGGCCATCGTCTGGTGCTCGACGTCTATCCGCTGGAGCCGCCGGATCCCCTGCTGCAATTGCTTGAGAGAAATGACTCTTTGGATGCGATTGCAGGCGCTCAGGAGGAAAAGAAGCCGGATCAGATCGCTGAGATCAAGCCGGAAAAACCGCGCCAGGGAAAGCCGATTGTTGATCGGCTGGTGACCATTACGCTCGATCCCGGCCATGGCGGTGAAGACCCGGGCGCCGTGGGACGTGGTGGCAGTTATGAAAAACACGTGACGCTGGCCGTGGCCAAACGCCTGAAAGCGAAAATCGACGCCGAGCCCAACATGCGTGCGGTGCTTACTCGCGATACCGACTTTTTTGTGCCGCTACAGATGCGCGTACAGAAAGCGCGTCGCATCCAGTCCGACCTTTTTGTGTCGATTCATGCTGATGCCTTTACACGCCCCGATGCCAACGGATCGTCCGTCTTTGCTTTATCCGAGAGTGGTGCATCCAGTTCGGCAGCGCGCTATCTGGCGCAAAAAGAAAACGCAGCCGATCTGGTCGGTGGCGTCAATATCGACGTCAAGGACCCCATGCTCGCGCGCACGCTTCTCGATTTGTCGCAAACGGCAACGATAAGCGACAGTCTGAAACTCGGCAAGGCCGTGCTTAACGAAATCGGCGGAATTAACCGTCTGCACAAGGATAGTGTGGAGCAGGCCAGTTTTGCCGTACTCAAGGCGCCGGACATTCCATCCATTCTTATCGAAACGGCCTTTATCTCGAACCCAGAAGAGGAAAGGCGCCTCAACGACGATGCTTATCAGGACAAAATGGCTGAAGCAATCATTAGCGGAATTCGCAAATACTTCTCGAAAAATCCGCCATTGGCGAAATCCCGACTGGCGCGGCTTGACTAAAACGATTGTAGAACCAAGCCTGTGATTAATAGTTGCTCAAATAGGTTTTGAAATTTTCACGGTCGCTGCTAAAATGCCGACCCTGCACTTGATAGATGGATTGCAGAGCCGCTGTAGCTCAGTTGGTAGAGCAGCGCATTCGTAATGCGAAGGTCGCCAGTTCGACTCCGGCCAGCGGCACCA
>JAIFNM010000206.1 GCA_020047725.1 Betaproteobacteria bacterium | reverse complement strand
GCGTGGACTTCTCCAGACTCGAGCTCAAACTGGGCGTCAATCAGCGCCTTCACCCCAGGAAAACTCTTGTTCAGATGCGTTATCGTTACGATTGGTATCACGCTGACTACCCTTCCTGAAAATTTTTATTATTCAATGCACCAAGTAGATACTTGTTTTGTAAATGAGGGACAGATCACTCTGCCCCTCATTTTTTAGAACTAGAGCATTTTGGCCGCATCCCCGGCGACCAATACCTTCATGTTCTGCGTGACCGCTTGCCCGACAAACGCACGCAGGACGTCCTGCAACTTGTCTTCGTCAACATAGGCAATCGAGATGTGATTGCTCTGATGGCCAGCCATCAAATCGTTACGACCGACACCGTCCAGCACACAGTTGAGCAGCGGCCACTCATAGGTTGTCGCTTTGCGACGGCGCTCGAACTCGGCCTCGGGCAGTTCAACCGCTGTACCGGTGCCGAGCTGCAGATACGTCTGCGTGCCCTCGTAGTGGGCGCGTGCCCACAACAGGCGTCCAGCCTTGCCTTTGCCGTGGATCGTCGAACCACCTTTCGGGAAATACATGGCCGGCTGACGATAGCCGATCGAACCGGCAATACCGCCCTTGAGGTGCTCGAAGGGCACTGAGCCGGAAATCTCGAAGTCCCAATAAAAGGTGCCTTCAAATTCACTGCCCCAGCGCACATCGTGCAGCGTCGTTTCCGATGGTAGGCCGAGCGAGTCGAGCAGGCGCCACATCATGGTTTGCGGAATGGCCGTCCCCATGTCGACTTCGTTGATGCACGGAATTGGCTTGCCGGGGCGGATGATCTTGCCGTTCTCGTCCGGGATCGGGAAGCGATCGGTTGAACCGATCGCGCCTTCGGCGAAATCGGACGCGGCGCAGGACTGCGCCAGTCCCTGCTGATATTGCACGCCGACGGAAGCCAGGCCGAAACGCTCGGTAAAGCGTGCCATGGCGATCATCATCGCGCACTGTTCCAGCACCTGGTCACGCGTCAGTTCCTTGACCGGGTCGCTGCCGAACTTGAACTGCATGCCTTTGGCCTCGTACCAGGCCAGACATTCTTCACGCAGGGATTGCGGCACTTTGGCCATTTCGACCAGCAGCGCGGACTGCGACAGACTTTCCATTGGCATGCCAATATCAACCAGCGCCTTTTGTGGGAAAACCCCGTTCATCATGCCCATGCAGAAGCTGTCGAAGAGACCGATGATTTCCTTGTTCTGCAGAATGTATTCGCCAACCTTCTTGCCGATGGCCCAGGCCGGAGTCGCAGACGCCGGGTGCGAGGCATCAACCGGATGCAGGTACGAAATGTCATGGGTGATCTGGCCGGTTTTCAGCCATGAATCAAGTCCCTTGAAGAAATATTCATCGTCGAAATTGTCCGACCACAGGCGTGCATACGGCTTGCCCAGACTGGTCAGGGTACCGGCCATGCACAGCATGCCGACGAGTCCCGGCCACGTGCCGTCAAAATTGGCGAGCAGCAGAACCGGGCCGCGATGCTTGGTCAGGCTCGGTGCCAGATGATGTGAATACTGCCACGCGGTCATCAGGACGATTACAGGCGAATCTGGATCGATGGTCGCGAACAGGTCGCTGCCTTCCCGCTGGTTGCTGATGAAACCGTGGCCCTTGTCGCCCTTGAACAGGTGAGCGCGCTTGGTGGCGTAACCGAAACGGCTTGATAGCGCCTGCGTCAGCTTCTCTTCAAATTTGTTCTGGACCGGCCAGCATACCTTGTTGGCCGATTCGCGCAGGTCGGCATTGGTGACCAGCAGGACTTCCTTGTCGCCGGCCTTGATCATGGGTTTAGATTCGGGGAGAGTCAGTGTGAGCATTTGTTTAACCTCGTGCGATGTCATCAAAACGTGGGCGAAATAATCATGGATCGATGAGCGATCACTGCCATGCACTCATGGCAGAACGACAGCGTTCCATGTCCTGATAAAGCTGTAAGTAAATTGCGAACTTGGTGTCGTGGAAAGCCTTGGTCTCCGCCCGCGCAGAAACACTGCCGCCGGGGCGAACCATCTGCGCTGCTGCAGCCGGCATCGAACTGAAAGCGCCGCACGCTACCGCGCCAAGCAGCGCCGCCCCCAAGGTCACGGCGTCTTCCTCGCTGACCAGATGGATTTCGCAGCCAGTGGCGTCGGCGTTCTCGCGCAACCAATAGGGATTTTTGGTACCGCCACCACACATCACGATGCGTTCAATCGTGTGCCCGGCCGCATTCATGCTTTCGATGATATGGCGCGTACCGTAGGCCAGGGCTTGCAAGGTCGCCAGATACAGGCGCGCCAGAGCATCCTTGCCCTGTTCCAGCGTCAGGCCGACCACTACACCGCGGGCAGCAGGATTGGCGCGTGGAGAACGGTTGCCGTGATGATCGGAAAGCACATGCAGGTTACGCGTTGGCCAGGCTTCACGTGATTCCAGATCGGCCAGCCAGTCGTTCAATACGGCATAGATGTTGCGGCCTTCGGTCCTTGCCGTGGACTCAAGGAGCGGCCATGCGTCACTCTGACGCAAGGTCCAGTCAAGCAGGGCACCTGCCGCACTCTGGCCACCTTCGTTCAACCAGTACCCCGGCAACATGGCACCGAAATACGGCCCCCATACACCTGGCACCATGACAGGATCGGGACTCACGACCATATGGCAATTGGAGGTACCACCAATGATCGCCAGACTGCCTTGCGGTGCGGTACTGACCAGCGCCAGGCCACCAGCGTGGGCGTCGATAATGCCGGTGGCGACAACAATGCCGGCGGGCAGGCCAAACTCGGCAGCAGCCCGGGTGCTGAGTTTGCCGGCGGCAGAGCCAAGCGGCAGCACCTGCGGTGGAATTTTGCTGATGATGTCGTCCAGGCCGACCGCAGTCAGCATGCTTTCACTGAAACGATTCTCATGCGCCAGATAGTTCCACTTGCAGGTCAGTGTACACACACTGGCAATGTCGGCATCGCTCAGGCGCCACACCAGATAATCCGCCAGATCAAAGAAACGCCATGTCGCGGCATAGCGTTCCGGGAAATTCTGCTTGAGCCACAGCACCTTGGGGAGTTCCATTTCGATGCTGACTTCGCCACCGACGTAAGCGAGCGCTTCATCATTCGTCGCATTGATTGCGGCGGTCTGCTTGGCGGCGCGGTGATCCATCCACATAATAATGTCTTGCTCTGGATTACCGTTCTCCGCCACGGAAACCGGTCGTCCGTCAACCCCTACAGCAACCACCGAACACGTGGCATCGACTCCGATGGCGGCAATCCTGGCCGGGTCAATCGCGGCAGCGGCAATGGCTTCGCGCACGGAAGCGCAAGTCTGCGCCCAGATGTCTGCCGACGATTGTTCGACATATAGCGCGCGTGGGTGGAACTGCTGGATGGCGCGAACAGCAAACGCCAGACGCTGGCCATTGGCGTCAAAAACACCTGCACGCACACTGCCTGAACCGACATCAATTCCAACAAAAACCAGATCGCGCATGGAGACCTTCAAGGTAATCGCTAATTCGAGTTAGCAATATAGTCAAGGTAATCTTGAATTGCAAGTACCCTGCTAAAAATTTTTCCTGCAAGACCAAACCGGTTTCACTAAGGCCCGGTTTTGCGACGCAACTGCTGCAGTGTCATTTGGCGGCCTGCAAAGACGCGCGCCACTCGAAACACGCAGACAAACATAAGTTTCGAAAAACAAATTTCCAGTGGCTATTGCAAAAATCAGCAGCCTTGGCTATATTGCTTACTCGAATTAGCAATCTCGCCAATGCAGTTTTGATGAGAACTTAATCAGTGCGCAAACCGCCATCTGCTGAGCACAAGCGGGAATATCCACCGCCAAAACAACCCTTCTTGTTTTGTGTTCCGAGCCGTCTGCATCTTGCCTTCGCCGCAAGACCTTGGGATATCTGGAACATCGGATTTAAATATGACGAACACATTGAATCGCGCAATTCAGCCAAACGAATGATTCATATGGCAGATTTCGTAAGGTCGGCGCCTCGCCAAGTTCCTAAGATCAAGCTGTCAATATTTCAAGCCGAACATCCAATGCAGATGAACGCATCAAGTGTAATAAGAGAGTCGCCGGGAATCAGTGGGCTGCCACCGGCACCTTAATGATCCTGTGTACAAAATTGGAATGCTGGCAGTGCAAGACCAAGTTACAAATTCAGATCATTAATTTCCGATCAGATATCAAATCTTACTTATATGACTTCTCACAATAGAAGCCAGAATCAGGAGCAAAGTAAATGGCGACACCCGTAATCATGCCGCGCCAAGGGCAATCGGTAGAGAGCTGCATCATTGGGAAGTGGTACAAGCAGGTGGGGGACACGGTAACGGCGGGAGACGACCTGTTTTCCTACGAGACGGACAAAGCCACCTTTGACGAAGCGGCCAAGGTTGACGGTCAGTTGCTCGCCATTTTCTTTCCCGAAGACGACGACGTTCCCTGCCTGACCACCGTCTGCGTGATCGGCAAGGCGAAAGCACCGCCGAGTTCGACCCGCGCGGTACCGGCACGGCCGCTGCTGCCTCAGCCACAGACGCCGCACCGATCACCGAAACACCCGCCGCTCAAGCCACCCCGGCCACTCCTACCCTCGCAGCCTCCATCGACCTCGCCACCCTCGCCATCTCCCCGCGCGCCAAAGCCCTGGCCCAGAAACAGAACGTCGATCTGCGCGCCGCCGCCCCCACCGGCCCCAAAGGCCGCGTCATCGAACGTGACATCCGTAGCCTGATCGACGCCGGCCGCTTTGCCACCGGTGCCGTCGGTACCGAGTATTCCTCAGAACTCACCGGCAGCGGCATCGGCGGACGTATTTCCGTCAGCGACCTCGCCCAGGTCCCGACTCAAACCATTGCTCCAGTCGCCGCTGCCCCGACCATTCCCGCCGTCAGCACCTACGAAGAAAAGCACAGCAACATCCGCAAGCTCATCGCCAAATCCATGGTCCAGTCGCTGAGCACCATGGCCCAGCTCACCTACAACATGAGCTTCGACGCCAGCGACCTCCTCGCCTTCCGCGCCAAGCACAAGAAAGCCAAAGAAGCCGGCCTCACCGACGCCCTCGGCCTGCCG
>JAIFNM010000019.1 GCA_020047725.1 Betaproteobacteria bacterium | reverse complement strand
AGCATGCGGCGGAACTTCATCCACTGCGGCCTGCCGGTCAAACGCCGCAAGGGTGTCATTGATAGAGAAAGACAGAGAAATACCAGCGCCCAGGTACCGGTCGAGCGCGTAACGAATTCGAGCGGATTAGCCGTCAACCCATCGTTCATGCCCAGCCAGACCAGCCGAATCAGCGGCAGCAGGCTGGCGAAAAAAACGCTTAGACGCAGCGCGAGGAAGCCCGGCATGGCAAGGTTCAGAAGAATTTCTTCAGATCCATTCCGGTGTACAGCGACGCGACCTGCGCCGCATATCCGTTGAACGGCAGCGTCTTGCGCTTGGGCGGAAAGAGTTTGCCGCCGCCATCACCGATGCGCTGCTCACTGGACTGGCTCCAGCGCGGGTGATCGACGTCCGGATTGACGTTCGAATAGAAACCGTATTCCTGCGGTGCGGCCACGTTCCAGCTGGTCTTCGGCTCGGTGTCGGTAAAGCGGATGCGGACAATCGACTTGGCGCTCTTGAAGCCGTATTTCCACGGCACAACGAGGCGCACCGGCGCACCGTTCTGTTTGGGCAATACCTCGCCATAAAGGCCAAAGGTGAGAAGCGTCAGCGGGTTCATTGCCTCATCCATGCGCAAGCCTTCAACGTACGGCCAGTCGAGCGCCGGAATGGACAGTCCCGGCATCTGCTTCTTGTCAGCCAGAGTGATGAACTGGATGTACTTGGCACCGCCGGTTGGCTCAACGCGCTTGATCAGCTCCGCCAGCGGCACGCCAATCCAGGGAATAACCATCGACCAGCCTTCGACACAGCGCATGCGATAGATGCGCTCTTCGAGCGGGGCGAGTTTCAACAGCTCGTCGATGTCGTAGACCTTGGGATTCTTGACCAGTCCTTCGACCGCCACCGTCCATGGCCGGGTAATCAGTGATCCGGCATTTTTCGCCGGATCGGCCTTGTCGGTGCCGAATTCGTAGAAATTGTTGTAGGTCGTGACGTCCTTGTACGATGTCAGCTTTTCATCCAGCATGAATTGCGGGTTGGCTTTTGACGCCAGTTTGACGCTGCCAGCGTTGGGTGAAGCCGTTTGAGCAAAGGCACTGCGCGCAAACAGCGGCGACAACGCGGCACCAAAGGCACCGGCCGCTGCGGCACGAATCAGCGTACGGCGTTGCTCGAATACGTCACGCGGCGTAATCTCGCTGGAGGCAATTGGCGATCCAAGTTCGGCACGACGGTTCATATCCACTCTCCATTCAGCATGGCCTGATTGCGAAACGCAAACACGACTCCCGTGAAAGATCATGCCCAGCGCAAAAGGTTCCGCCCTGACTCTGCCGGAACGGTCATCATTGACGCCATCGCGCGCGTCCCATAGCATGCGCCAACACATCCAACCCGAGGCGCTTCAACCATGAACCCTAAACTACTCCTGCCTCTTGCTCTGGCCGCATTCGCCGCGCCCGCCCTTGCCGAGAAAATCGGCT
This sequence comes from Betaproteobacteria bacterium, assembly GCA_020047725.1. Lineage (GTDB taxonomy): Bacteria > Pseudomonadota > Gammaproteobacteria > Burkholderiales > Rhodocyclaceae > Propionivibrio. The sequence continues at coordinate 5,638 of JAIFNM010000019.1, read as the reverse complement.
GCGTCACTACCGAATGGAAGCTGATCGGTTCCAATCACAAAGTCTGCGTCGAATCCTTTGGCGACCCCAAAATTCCTGGCGTTACCTGCCATGTCAGCCAGGCACGGACGGGTGGTGTTGCCGGCAGCTTCGGTCTGGCGCAAGACCCATCGCAATTCTCGCTGGCGTGCCGACAGACCGGCCCGATCACTCTTCCAGAAAAAATGCCGAAGGAAGCGACGGTGTTCAGCGAAGACACGTCGATCTTCTTCAAGGAAACGCGCGTCATGCGTCTTTGGGATGAAGCCAACCGAACGCTGGTTTATCTGGCCATCAGTCGCAAGCTGATCGACGGCGCACCGGCCAACAGCATTTCGACGGTGCCGGTCATGCCGTGGGGCACGCGCTAAATCGTGTCTGTACGGCGCTTCTTCATTTGCGCCTTGGCTTCGTACATGCGCCGATCAGCGGCGCGAATTGCGTCGTCAAGCAGTTCGTGACCGTCCTGGCGGACGACATAACCGACAGCCGCACTGAGCGCGATATCGTTGCCGCCGACCAGCGGATGCCTTGTTTCCTGGCAACGAGCCTTTAACAATTCAAGCGCGGCAGCGACCTCTTCTTCCGGCGTCTTGTCGAGGATGACCAGGAATTCGTCGCCACCGATGCGGAAGATCTTCCCATCCGGGAAGCACTCGCGTAGCACCTTGGCAAAGCTAACCAGCAGCGCATCGCCAGACGCGTGGCCTTCGCTGTCGTTAACGCGCTTCAGGTTATTAAGATCGGCCATCAGGACCGCCTGCGGACAGGCTCCCTTCTGCAGTTCATCCGACCTGTGGCTGAAACAATTCCGGTTCTGAAAGCCGGTCAGCACATCGATATACAGTAACCGTTCACGCTCTTTGAGGAACACTGTTTGCGCCTTCTGATCAGCCAGCGAAAAGACGATCTTGCCGGTCACGAACAAAATGAGAACGAGCGCAACAACCAGGCCGGTAACGATCATCGCCAACTGGCGGCTCTCCTCATTACGCAAGGTCGGCACGCTCTGGATACCGGCGTATTTCATGTCCTCGAATTTCACCAGCGTAAGCACTTTGTCCATGATCGCGGCCAGTTCGGGCTGCTGGCGATTAACGCCAAAATAGACGAAGGAATCCTTCGACGTATTTCCCCGCTTGACCAGATCGGTATACCCCAAGCCGTTGATGTAGAACTCCACCACCGTTGGATTCTCAATGAGGTAGTCCACATCGCCCCGACGCAACAGGCGCAGGGATTCCAGGATGTCGGGGGTTTTTACGATACGTGCGCGTTTGAGATTCTTGAGCAGGTATTCCTCGTGCCAGAAACCGTCGATCACGGCGACTCGCTTGTCTTCCAGCCCGTAGACGTCCTGCACCGGCGGACTCGTCTTCTGGCCGACGATGATGTCGCGCTCAGTGCTGATCGGGCGCGGGTAGAGGAAGTACTGCAGGCGGTCCTCTGTCTTGGCGATATTCACCACGTCAATCAACCCGGTTCGTGCTTTTTCGTAGATCTCGGCAAACGGGCCGTGCTCAACCTTGAACCGCATGCCGATGATGTCTGAAATGCGATTCAGCGTCTCACCTGCAATGCCTTTGTATTGACCATCCTGATACAGATCGAACGGCAGATAGTCATCGGCAACACCCACCACAGCCTCGCCCTTCTGCTCCAGCCAGCTCAGTTCAGCCTCGGTCAGGCGCAAAATCTTCCGGCTGTAGGTACGCGCGGCGGCGTGCAGGATGGTCTGGATTTGCCCCTGCCGCTGCTCGACATACTTGTTGATGAGGCCGCCTAAAAGCGCCTGGTCCTTGAGGACGGCAAAGGTCATGTCTGAGTTGATCGATTGCAGTTCGGCAATCATTGTCAGAACAGGGTAGTTGAACAGGAAATCATTTTCGACCCCACCGCCCGAGGTAATGAAGCCATCCACAGCACCGGAAATCAGCGCCCTCAAACCCTGTTCCTGTTCAGAAAATTCGACAGTCTGGTAATGAATGTTGGGATATTCCTTTGGCAACTGCTGACTGACAAAATCGTTGGCAATGAAGCCAACCCGCCGGCCGTCCAGATCGCCAAGCGTCTGCACCGACGAATCCTTGCGCGCGAAAACCACGTAGGGGTAACGCAACGCCGGTCGGGTGAAGGTCATGATCCGCTCGCGCTCCGGCGTCGGATTGGCACCGTAGAGAATGTCGATCTTCCCGTTGACGAAACGGCTGTAGGCGTCATCCCACCCGGCCACGTCGGCCATCACAAGTCGGACGCCAAGCTCTTTCTGCATCTCAGCCAGCAAGGCCGGCAGCAAACCGGTTCGGACACCCCGGAAATCGAAGACGTCCATTCCGGAATACGGGTCGAACCCTACCGTAAACGTCTGTTCCCGATGCGCGGCGACCCAGGCTTTTTCTTCCGTGCTGAAGCTCAAGGACGGCGCTTCAGCACGCGCCGCGGCTGCCGCAGCCAGCAGGCTTAGCAATCCAAAAAGCACGTAGCGCTTCAGGATCAGGCACAGCAGATCCAGCAAACCCATCGCCATCATCGAAGGCCCATCAATGTGAAAGGGAAGTATCCGTGCACACCGTTTGCAAGTCAATTCGATATCATTTTTTTCGGTGCCGTACAGGCCAATAGACATGCGGACCTCGCGACATAGCTGCTGGAGATGCCCGTATTCATTGGTCTGCAGCGATGCACGGCCTAAAATGCCCACGGAGCTTGCCGCAGCAGCCTGAGCCATATCAGCATGTTAAGCTGCCCGATTATGCTTAAACCCACACTTTTCACCGGAGACGAAAATGCCTGGACTACTGCCCAATGTCGATCCCGACGGCCTGCTTGAATATTCCGTTGTGTATACCGACCGCGCGCTCAATCACATGTCGGCAAGCTTTCAGGGGGTGATGAAGGACATCTCGGCTACGCTCAAACACGCCTACAAAGCGAAATCTGCAATTATCGTTCCCGGCAGCGGCACCTTCGGCATGGAAGCGGTCGCCCGGCAATTCGCCAACGACAAGAAATGCCTGATCATCCGCAACGGCTGGTTCAGTTACCGCTGGACCCAGATTTTCGACGCCGGCAAGAGCTGGTTCAGTTACCGCTGGACCCAGATTTTCGACGCCGGCAAGATTCCCGCCGAATCAACCGTATTGAAAGCGCGCCAGATCGAAGAAGGTACGCAAGCCGCCTTTGCGCCGGCACCCGTCGAAGAAGTCGTGGCGACCATCAAGGCGCAGAAGCCGGACCTGGTTTTCGCCGCACACGTCGAAACCGCCTCCGGCATGATCCTGCCCGACGCCTACCTGCGAGCCGTCGGTGAGGCCGTGCATGCGGTTGGCGGATTGTTTGTGCTCGACTGCATCGCTTCCGGCACGATCTGGGTCGACATGGTCGCCAATGGTGTCGACGTCCTGATCAGCGCTCCCCAGAAGGGCTGGAGCGGCCCCGCCTGCTGCGCCCTGGTCATGTTAGGCGAAGAAGCACGAACCCGAATCGATTCCACCACCAGCACCAGCTTTGCCTGCGACCTGCGCAAATGGCTGCAGATCATGGAAACCTACGAGAACGGCGGCCACGCGTACCACGCCACCCTACCGACCGACGCCCTCACCGTCTTGCGCAACGTGATGAAGGAAACCAAGAACTACGGTTTCGAGAAAGTGCGCGCCGAACAACAGGAACTTGGCGACAAGGTACGCGCGCTCCTCGTCCGCAAAGGCTTCAAGAGCGTCGCCGCCAAAGGATTCCAGGCACCGGGCGTGGTCGTCAGCTATACCGATGATCCTGAAATCCAGAACGGCAAGAAGTTCCTCGGACTAGGCCTGCAAACCGCCGCCGGCGTCCCCCTGCAATGCGACGAACCGGCGGCCTACAGGAGCTTCCGCATCGGGCTGTTTGGGCTGGACAAACTGCACAATATCGAGCGTACGGTTCAGAGGCTTGAGGATGCGATGAATCTAATCGCGTAAGGTTTACGAGGAATTTGCGTTTGGAAAGGATGGCGTTATGAGAACTGGAACCTCGGCTTAGGGCGAATTTTTTGAATTGTTTGAAAGCCGTTCTCTAATCTCGCCATAAAAAAGCCGGCGCTGTGCAGCACCGGCTTTTGGGTGCGGAAAGGCTCAGGCGCAAGCCTCTGTAATCAGGACACACCCGAACCGCAGGCTGCCCTGCGCAAGCGGTCAGCGATGGCGGCCCAACCCGGTTCGCGAGAAATGTCCTCGACCACGATGAGATCGTTGCCAGCCTGATCGAGTTCACGCAAGGCGGCATAGAGGCCGCGCGCGTAACCTTCGGGCTCATCCGGCAACTGACGCAGTGCGTGCAGGGGAACAAGTCCTGGCTGCCTGGTATGCGCGAGCAGGCCTAAGCATTTCCCATTTTCTTTCAGACTTCGCAACACGTCTGGCAATTGCGCAGTCGCCACAACACGCATCGGTGTCAGTGGCGCGTAATGAGCATCAAGCGAACCGGAAACGCGCGGGGTATTGCTGTCCTGCCGTTCTTCAGGTAATTCGGGCAGCACACCGATCACATCCTCGATCTGTTCCGGCGTGATATGACCGGGGCGCAGCAGACCGGGTGGGAAGCCGTCGTCACGCGACAGATCGATAATCGTTGATTCGATGCCGACCGTACATGGCCCGCCATCAAGCACCAGCGCCACTGCATCGCCCAGTTCTTCATGCACGTGCGCGGCATCGGTCGGACTGATTCGGCCAAAGCGATTGGCCGACGGCGCGGCGATCCCGCATAAACCGTTCTGACCACCACCTGCCTGTGCGTAGGCACGCAGCAGGTCAAGCGCAATCGGATGTGCTGGGACGCGCACGCCCACGGTCTCCTGCCCACCGGTCACGGCATACGGCACTTCGGGGGCACGTTTGAGGATGAGGGTCAGCGGCCCGGGCCAGAAGGCCTCAGCCAGTTCCCACGCGACCGCCGGAATATCACGTGCCCAGCGGTCCAGATGCGCCGCACCGGGCAGATGTACGATCAGTGGATGATCCGCCGGGCGCCCCTTGGCGGCGAAGATCTTGGCCACGGCCTCCGGGTTGGCGGCGTCGGCACCCAGGCCATACACCGTCTCGGTCGGAAAGGCGACCAGTTCGCCGGCTTGCAGTAGCTGGACCGCCCGTGAATAATCCTGAGTCATGGGTTCACGGCAGATCAGGAAGCGTCTTCGACAGAACCTTCTCGGTCTGGTTGGCACGGAATTCAGTCAGTTTCTTCGCCAGATCGTGATCACTCAAAGCCAGCATTGCCACCGAGAACAGTGCCGCGTTGATCGCGCCGGGTTCGCCAATGGCAAAGGTCGCCACTGGAATGCCGCCGGGCATCTGCACCATGGCCAGCAGGGAATCAAGCCCCTGCAAGTGCTTGGACGGCATGGGAACGGCCAGCACCGGCAGTTCGCTCTTGGCCGCCAGCACACCCGCGAGGTGCGCCGCACCGCCCGCCGCGCCAATCAGCACCTTGATGCCGCGCCCCTGAGCGCTGGCCGCATAATCGAGCGCCGCTTCCGGCGTGCGATGCGCTGACAGCACCTTGGCTTCATAGGGAATGTCGAATTTTTTGAAGGTCTCGGCGCAGGCACGCATTACCGGCCAGTCGCTGTCCGACCCCATTA
>JAIFNM010000330.1 GCA_020047725.1 Betaproteobacteria bacterium | reverse complement strand
AACGTATTGCCGTCGTCGGCGCGGGGATCTCGGGTCTGAGCAGTGCCTGGCTCCTTGCCCAGCGGCATGAAGTGACTCTCTACGAAGCCGGGAGCTACCTTGGTGGCCACACGAACACTGTCGATGTGACTCTTGAAGGCATCAATCATCCGGTCGACACCGGCTTCCTGGTATTCAATACTCATACCTACCCGAATCTGACAGCGTTGTTTTCATATCTTGGTGTCGCTAGCGTCGAAACAGAGATGTCGTTTGCGGTCAGTCTTGAACAGCCGAATGTCGAATGGTCCGGCAGCAGTCTGGCGACAGTTTTCGGGCAGAAGCGGAATCTGTTTCGTCCGAAATTCTGGCGCATGCTGGCTGATATTCTGCGTTTCAACAAGGAAAGTGTGGCGTGGCTGGCAGCGCATCCGGATGATGATCGTTCGCTCCGGGATTTTCTGAACGAAAGAGCCTATTCACAGCCGTTTGCCGAGTGGTACCTGTTGCCAATGGGTGCGGCAATCTGGTCCTGCCCTGCCGGGCAGATGCTTGACTATCCGCTGGCGACGTTTGTTCGCTTTTGCCGTAACCACGGTTTGCTTCAGGTCTTTGATCGACCCCTCTGGCGCACGGTACAGGGCGGTGGCCGTGAATATGTCAGAAAGCTCGCCGGAGCACTGCGTGACGTCCGCCTGAGTTCTCCCGTGCTCGGTCTCAGTCGCGATCAAGGTGGGGTTTTGCTGAGGACACGAAACGGCATCGAGCGTTTTGATCAGGTCGTTCTGGCGTGCCACAGCGATCAGGCCTTGGCCATTCTTGGAAATACGGCAACGCAGGAAGAGCGCGAGCTTCTTGGTGCCATCCGTTATGAACAGAACCGGGCGGTCCTGCACACCGATGCAGCGTTGCTGCCACGCGATCCGTCGCTGTGGTCGGCCTGGAACTATCTTTCGAGCAAGGATGAACTGAATCAACGCCCGGTCAGTGTTTCCTACCTGATCAATCGCTTGCAGCCCCTGCCGTTCAAGACGCCATTGATGGTTTCCCTGAATCCGCAACAGGAACCGGCTCGCGACAAGATCATAGCGGAGTTTGACTATGCGCACCCGCTGTTTGACAGCGCCGCCATCGTGGCGCAGCGCCGTCTGGCTTCAATCTCCGGCCAGCAGGGTGTTTGGTTTTGCGGCGCATGGAATGGTTACGGCTTCCACGAGGACGGCCTGAAGTCCGGATTGAAGGTGGCCAATGCCTTGGGTTGCAAGGCGCCGTGGCAGAGTGGTGAAGCCGGTGAGCATTCACTTGCCGCGCCACGTAACAGCGAGCTTGCCGCATGAGCAAGCCTGCTCAACTATTCTTCGGGCAGGTCATGCATCGGCGATTGCGACCGGCCGGCCATCAGTTCGTGTATCCGGTCTACTTTTTCCTGCTGCCGCTGAAGAACATCGAGGCCGCGGGGAATTGGCTGTTCTCGGTCAATCGTTTCAATCTCTTCAGCTTTCACTTTTCCGATCATGGCGCACGCGATGGTTCACACCCTTTGGCGTGGATTGGCGATCTGTTGTCCAGCAATGGAATAGTTGCCGATGGTGAGATCAGCCTGCAGTGTTTTCCCCGCGTACTTGGATTCGTCTTCAATCCCGTCAGCTTCTGGTATTGCCACAACTCGGGAGGTGATCTCGTGGCCGTTCTGGCAGAAGTAAACAATACCTTTGGAGAGCGCCATAACTACCTGTTGGCACATCAGGACCGACGGCCAATTGTCGACGGCGAGGTGATTGAACGGGAGAAGGTATTCCATGTTTCACCATTCATGGCGGTGTCGGGCTATTACCGCTTCCGCTTTTTGGCCAAGGATCGATCTGCTCCTTCGTCGAGTGAGGCCGTCAGTTGGCGGATGGCGAGTATTGACCACGGTGATGCGGCGGGAGACCTGCTGCACACGGCACTTTCCGGTACGGCGGCACCGCTTGGCAGCGCTTCATTGTTAAAGGCGTTTTTTGGCTATCCATTGCTGACGCTGGGTGTTGTCATCCGGATTCACTGGCAGGCGCTCCGTCTGTGGCTAAAGCGCGTGCCATTTTTTACCAAGCCCGAACCCCCATTTGAGGAGACGACACGATGAGCCTTTTTCAGAACACCTTCATTTTGCCGGCTTCAGCGATACATTGGCCGCGCAACGCAAAAGCCGTGCTCGGCCTGCTGGAAAAGATCGCTCATGGAACGCTTGAAGTTCGCCTGCCCGATGGCGGCACGGTGTGCTGCGGTCAAGGCGGCGCATCAGTCACGCTGGAGATCAGGAACTGGACCGTGTTCGACAGTATTCTTGAACGTGGCGATGTTGGTTTTGCCGAAGCGTGGATTGACGGGGAATGGGATACGCCGGACCTGGTCGCCTTGCTGACCTTGCTGGCCAGTAACCGCGATGCGCTTTCGCATGCTGTTTACGGACAATGGTGGCGGCTGCTTTCAGCCCGTTTGCGCCATCTGTTCAATGACAATACGCGCACCGGGTCGCGGCGAAACATCATGGCGCACTACGATCTGGGCAACGACTTCTATCGTCTCTGGCTTGATCCGACGATGACGTATTCCAGCGCCCTGTTTGAAGGCGATGATGCTCGTTCATTGCAACAGGCGCAACTGGCCAAATATCGCCGGATCATCAGTCGTCTCAACGCTCATCCCGGGCAGCGCGTTCTTGAAATAGGCTGCGGCTGGGGTGGCTTTGCCGAGGTGGCCGCAGGCGAAGCCGGTCTGAAGGTTCACGGGGTAACCCTGTCGCCGGCGCAACTTGAATTTGCGAGGCAGCGGATGGTCCGTGCAGGGCTGGATGGGCAGGTCAGGCTCGATTTGTGTGATTACCGTGATTTGACAGGCGAGAAATACGATTACATTGTTTCGATAGAAATGTTCGAAGCGGTTGGCGAACGCTGGTGGCCGAGCTATTTCGAGACACTGAAACGGATGCTGGCGCCCGGAGGGCGAGCGCTGGTACAAAGCATCACCATTCGCGACGAGTTGTTTGCGCGTTACCGACGTGGCACAGACTTTATTCAGCAGCATGTCTTTCCGGGCGGCATGCTGCCCAGTCCGTCGGAGTTCGAGCGGCAAACGACCAAGGCCGGGCTGGCGTTGAGCGACGTTCTTGCTTTCGGCCCGGACTACTCGCGCACGCTGGCTGAGTGGTCCGTGCGCTTCATGCAGCAGTGGCCGGCTATTGAGGCGCAGGGTTTTGACGAGCGCTTCCATCGTCTTTGGCGCTTTTACCTGTCCTATTGCCAGGCCGGATTCAATAGCGCTTGCACCGATGTAATGCAGTTTGAACTGGTGCACCAACAATGAAAAAGCTGCTTTTGATATTGCTTATCGCTTTCTCGGCGACGGCACAGGCGCTGCCAGATGCCGTGCGTCAGGACGCTGTGCCCTGGCGCCAGTGGGGAAGCGGCACAATGACCTGGTTTGGTCTTTCGATCTATCAGGCAACGCTTTGGGTTGCCGGACCATCGGTTGAATCATCGCCAACGGCACTGCAACTTGACTATCTGCGCGACATCCCGCGCGAACGTCTGGTGCAGACCAGTCTGGATGAAATGCGCCGGCTGGGAGCGGACGAGGCCCAACTAGTGCGCTGGGCGAATGATTTGCGGCGCGTGTTTCCCGAGGTAAAGGAAGGTGACAGCATCGTTGGCGTCCATTATCCCGGCCGTGGTGCGAGTTTCTATCATCGGGGGCAATCCACGGGTGAAGTCAATGATGCAGAATTTGCACGCCTCTTTTTCGCGATCTGGCTTGATCCCGCCAGTCGCAGCCCAGCGCTGCGTTCGGCCTTGCTCAAGCGACCGGCCTGATGACCGACACCAGGGCCCTCGTCACGCCTGACGCGCTATCTCGTCGGCATTTTCTGGCCTATGGCGCGCTTGGCTTGCCGCTGGCCATGGTGGCTCTGCCGGTGTATGTGCATGTGCCTCGTCTCTATGCCGAAGTGACGGGAATGAGCCTGAGCCTGCTCGGCATACTGTTGCTGGTTTCGCGTTTGGCCGACGCCGGAATTGATCCGCTGCTCGGGGCGTGGAGTGACAGGACGGCGAAAAGGCAGCGTTTGATCTTGCCGGCCTTGCCCCTGCTCGGGATAGGCATGGTGGCTTTGCTGCATCCGCCGGCCATTGGCGCACCTTTGTGGCTAATGATTTCGCTCTTGCTGACCTATTTTTCCTTTTCTCTGGCCAGTGTTGCCTACCAGGCCTGGGGCGCAGAGTTGGGTCGGGATTCAGGCGAGCGCACCCGGCTGGCGGCGAGTCGCGAGGGGTTCGGGCTGCTTGGCGTGGTATTGGCAGCCGCCTTGCCCGGCTTGCTTTCCAGCGATCCGGCGCAAGGGCTCTCCAGATTGTCATGGCTCTTCGTGCCTCTGTTGTTTCTTCTGGCCATGCTGACCTTGCAGGGCGCACCCTCCGCGCCGCAACGCCAGCCGGCAGGGGGGGCGGTCCTTGGCGAACTGTGGCGCGTACTGGATGACCGGCGCTTCAGGCGACTGCTGTCAGTCTTCGTGCAACGCTCGTCCTCTTCTTCGTCGCTGATGTGTTGCAAGCAGAAGCTTGGGGCGGAGCCTTCCTGGCGCTCTATTTTGTCTCCGGCATCGCTTTCCTTCCTGCCTGGGTGAGCTTTTCCCGCCGGTATGGTCGGGTGCGCGCCTGGGTCGTATCGATGGGTGTGGCAATCGCTGCGTTTTCCTGGGCCTGGACCTTGGGTGAGGGTGATGTGTCGGAATTTTTCATCATCTGTCTGCTCTCGGGTGCGGCACTTGGAGCCGATCTGACGCTGCCTGCGGCGCTGCTGGCCGATATTGCCGAAGGGGGCAAGGATGGCGCGGGCCAGTCGGCGCAGGCTGGGGGCTATTTCGGTTGGTGGAATCTGGTAGCCAAGCTCAATCTTGCGCTCGCCGCCGGGCTCTCGCTTCCCTTGCTTGATCTGGCGGGTTACCGACCCGGCGAAATCGGGACAACATCGGGCTTGTCGGCGGTCTATGGTCTGCTGCCCCTCTTCTTCAAGCTCGTGGCTGCCGCGCTGGCCTGGCGCTGGCGGAAATCTCTGGAGTCATCATCATGAAAAATTTGTGGCTTGCGTTCTGTACTCTCGGTGTGCTGGGTTTGGGAGGTTGTGCCGGCATTCCGGTTGAGCGTTATCACGCGCAACAGCCGGTGCTCGATCTGGCGCAGTATTTCAACGGAACGCTCGATGGCTGGGGGATGTTCCAGGATCGTTCAGGCGAGGTGGTCAAACGCTTTCATGTGGTGATTGACGCTCGCTGGGAGAAACGCGACGGGGTGGATGTCGGTACGCTCGATGAAAACTTCAGCTGGTCGGATGGTACGACGTCGCGGCGGGTGTGGACGATCACCCGGATCGATGCCTCGCGCTATGTCGGTCGTGCCGATGACGTAGTTGGCGAGGCGCAGGGCGAAGCGTCAGGAAATGCCTTGCGTTGGCGTTACGTGTTGGCGCTGCCCGTCGACGGCAAGGTCTGGAACGTCGATTTTGATGACTGGATGTTCCTGATTGACGGTAAGGTCATGCTCAACCGCTCGGCAATGAGCAAGTTCGGCTTTCATCTCGGCGAGGTCACGCTGAGTTTTACCCGGCGCTAAGGACGTAAACTGATGAATCCGAAGATCACCGAGTGGAAGGACAAACGAGTCTGGTTGCTGGGGGCCTCGAGCGGCATCGGCGCGGCGTTGGGGCAACTGCTGCTGGCTCATGGCGCGCGAGTAGCGCTTTCGGCGCGCAACTCTGATCGCCTCAAGGTCGTGGCAGGCGGAGCGCCGGGATCATTGCTGCTCCCTTGCGACGTGGCCGACGAAAGCAGCCTGCACGCGGCGTGGCATGAACTGCTGGCCGAATGGGGCGGCGTTGACGTGGCGATCTATCTGGCGGGCGACTATCTGCCGATGCGGGCGTGGGAACTGGATATGGAAAAGGCGCGGCACATGATCGCTGTGAATATGACCGGAGCGGTCTGCTTTACCGCCTGCGTCGTTCCTCAATTGCTGAAGCAGAACGCGGGGCAGATTGCCTTTGTGGCCAGTGTTGCCGGGTATCGTGGCTTGCCAAGATCGCTGATTTACGGGCCGACCAAGGCGGCATTGATCAACTTTGCCGAAGCCCTGTATCTTGATCTTGAGCCAAAGGGAATCGGCGTGCGCGTGATCAACCCGGGTTTCGTCGCAACGCCGCTGACGGCACAAAACGATTTTTCCATGCCTGCGCTGATCACGCCGGAGGCGGCGGCACAGGCCACGCTCGATGGATTTGCCGGCAGCAGCTTCGAGATTGATTTCCCCAAACGTTTTACGCGGGTAATGAAGTTGCTTGCTCACTTGCCGTATCGATTGTATTTTCCGCTGGTGCGCCGCCTCACTGGTGCGTGATGGAGCTTGTGATGAATTCTGCCAAAGTCGACGCGCTGGTCGCTTTCTACGAGAGCCTGTCAGAGCAGAGCCTGGCTGGCTTTTCTGAATACTATGCCGAAGACGCTTATTTCAAGGACCCATTCAACGAGGGGCATGGGCTGGAGCTTATACAGCGGGTATTTACGCACATGTTCAGGCAGGTCGCCGAACCACGTTTCAAGGTGCTTGAACGTGTGGTGGATGAAAATGGTGCGGTGCTGATCTGGGACTTTTATTATCGAGTCGGTTCGTCCGGCCAAGGCAAGGACGAGGTCATTCGCGGCGCTTCTCACCTCAAGTTTGATGCTGAGGGGAAGGTTGTCTGGCACCGCGATTACTGGGATGCGGCTGAAGAGCTTTACGCCAAGTTGCCGGTCATTGGCTTTTTCGTGCGGCAGCTGAAAAGATTAATGGGTAGCTGAAGCTTCCAGCTACCCATTGCATGGCATTGAGGGCGAATTACGGGTTTGTTACTTCTGCTGGTTTGTGTTGCTTGACTGGGCGACGTCAAGTTCCCGGGCCTTGGCTGGTGTGATGATCTCCAGCAGATTGACTACTTTTTTTACTCCCGCTGTAGTGCGCGCCACATTGATGGCTGAGTCCGCTTCAGGCTGGGTGACCATTCCAAGCAGGAAGGCGACACCGGCTTCGGTAACGACCTTGACATGCACCGGGTTGTACTTTCCGGAATCGACTGAGCGGCTCTTGATTTTGGAGGTAACGAAGGCGTCGTTGCTGCGATCCGAGAATGAACTGGCTGGGCCGACGGTCAGCTCGTTATAAACGCCCTGAACGTTGACAACACCGGTCGCGATACGTTCCGCTTCGGCCTTGGCTTCGGCGGAGGGAACTTCGCCGGTCATCAGTACCTTGCGGTTGAAGCTCGTAAAGTTGAGGTGCGCCTTGTCGCCGAGTTTTTCGCTGACGCGGGAGCTGGATTTCCACTCGATGGATTCGTCTTCAGTCTGGGTGCCGAGCGATCTGCGGTCGACAGCGGCCAGAACGCCGGTAGTAACTCCGGCGGCGATGGCCGGGAAACAGCCCTGCAGGGACGGGAGGACGGCGGCGCCAATAAACAGCGCAGCAAGAAGGTTTTTCTTCATTCTTCAACTCCTAGTAACAGGCAATCAATTCCATCACACAGGCAGTGGATGGTCAGTAAATGGACTTCCTGGATGCGCGCGGTGCGCTCCGAGGGGACACAAATATGGACGTCGGTGTCGCGCAACAATCCAGCAATTTCGCCACCGCCCTTGCCGGTTAACGCAACCACGTGCAAATCGTTGTCGTGCGCGGCGTTGATGGCTTCAATGATATTGGCCGAATTGCCCGAGGTCGAAATGGCCAGCAGTACGTCGCCTGGCTGGCCAAGTGCGCGTACCTGCTTGTCAAAAATCAGCTTGAACCCGTAGTCGTTGGCGACGGCGGTCATGATCGAGCTGTCGGTGGATAGCGCGATGGCGGCCAGTCCCTGGCGTTCCATCTCGAAGCGACCGACCAGCTCGGCAGCAAAGTGCTGGGCATCGGCGGCCGAGCCACCGTTGCCGCAGGCAAGGATTTTGCCGTTGCCGAGCAGGCAGTTGATCATCAGCTCGGCGCCTTCGGCGATCGGTCCGGCGAGTTGTTCGATAGCGTCGAGTTTTGTCTGGGCGCTGTCGGTGAAGTGTTGGCTGATACGCGAAATCAAGTCCATGAGTTTTGTGACTACGAGCGTGGAAGGAGGCGCTAGTCTAACATCACAGAATCAGGTAGACCTCAAACTCCACGCGGCGCCAAGGATCGGGATCGTCGCGCAGCTTTGAAACGCGGGCCTCCAGTCTCTCGCCTGCGTCCAGAGCACGTGCCACGGCGCGGTTCTCGGCGCGCGGTACATAGCCGAGTTGCTGGCCGTTCCAGTCGACGCGAATGGCGTTGCGATCATGGCGGTTTTCCGGCTCGCGCGTTAGCGTCAGGCGGTCACCCTGCTTGATCTCGTTCCACACCCTGGCGACGGCGTAGAACTGGCTGCCGGCCAGTGGCGAGCTTTGCACCAGCATTTTTATCGATTCGGCGCCGGCCAAGGTCGAGATCGCCAGGCTGGCGATGAAAACGCTAATCCGCAGAAAATGCATCACGAATCCATTCGATATTTTTACCATCGAGCAGGACGCAATCGAAGCGGCAATCGCAATCCAGCCTGGCATGAGCGAGAAGATAATGCTGCGCAGCGAGAACGACGCGTCGCTGCTTGCTTGGCGTGATGCTCGCGCCAGCGCCGCCATAGCCCGCGTTGCGACGCATGCGCACCTCGACGAAAACGAGCGTTTTCCCATCGCGGCAGATCAGATCGATCTCGCCGCCACGACAGCGGAAATTGCGCGTCAATACGGCGAGTCCCCGCTTTTCGAGAAAACGAGTCGCGCTATCCTCGGCTCTGTCACCGATCACTTTGCTCGTTTCGCTCGTGGTATCGTTGTCGCTCATTGATTTAGTGATCGCCATGACAGAAGACTCCCC
>JAIFNM010000196.1 GCA_020047725.1 Betaproteobacteria bacterium | reverse complement strand
CGCCGTCAGGGTGGTCTTGCCGTGGTCAACGTGACCAATCGTGCCGACGTTTACGTGCGGCTTCGTACGTTCGAATTTTGCCTTAGCCATTGCCGGTACCTCAAAACGTTAGAAGTTAAAAAATTCGGTACATAAACCGTGGTGCCCATGGGCAGGATCGAACTGCCGACCTCTCCCTTACCAAGGGAGTGCTCTACCACTGAGCTACATGGGCATCCTGCTTGCAAACCCTAAACAACATTCCTGCGCCGCGTGGAGCGGGTGAAGGGAATCGAACCCTCGTCTTAAGCTTGGAAGGCTTCAGCTCTACCATTGAGCTACACCCGCAAAACCATTTACCCGCAGCACTTTCGATCACAGCCGCGAGGGAGAAGGATTCGAACCTTCGAAGGCAGAGCCGTCAGATTTACAGTCTGATCCCGTTGACCGCTTGGGTATCCCTCCAACTCGGAACCGAAAATTTTGACGCCCCAGCGAAGGATTGTCAAATAAATTTTTTCGAACCGGGCAGCATCATAGCAGAAACTGTGCCGAAAAACACTATTTCCGTTGTTTTTCTGAGATCGATGCAGATTGATGCGCGAACACGCCATCGCACCCGCGATACAATTGCTGCAACCATCTCCGGAGCATAGCATTGCCGCCGCCCGAAACCGAATCAACTATCGACGCCGAATCACAACCGAAGCTAGCGAGCCGTGCGCAGCTTCGGCAGCTAACCTTGCAGTGCGCAGCGACAGTCGCCGTGCTCTCGCTGACATGGCCTTATTTCGGCATCCGCGGGGAGGAACTCCCTTGGCCGGGGACGGCTCTGGCTATTGGCGGCGTCGCGCTACTGATCGCCATTTTCACACGCCAGACTTGGTGGTGGCGAATCATGCATGCGCTGTTTGCCCCACTGGCCTGGTGGATTGCCGCGCTTTCGATTGATCCCGGCTGGTTTTTATTGGCTTTCATTCTGATGCTGCTTGTCTATCGCGGCGCAATTACTGGCCAGATCCCGCTTTATCTTTCCAACCGTGATACTGCGATGGCACTGGCCGAACTCACCTCAAAGCGAGCGGGAATGCGCTTTGTCGACCTTGGCGCAGGTATCGGCAGCGTACTTCTGCCTCTGGCCAAAACGCTACCAACGGCACAATTTTCTGGAATCGAAAACGCACCGGCGACCTGGCTTTTCGGCTACCTGAGAACGATCGGGATAAGCAACTGTAGCTGGCGCTGGGGGGACATCTGGCGCGTCAATCTTGCGGAATACGACGCGGTCTACGCTTTTCTCTCCCCAACCCCGATGCCCGCATTATGGGAAAAAGTGCTGCGCGAGATGCGCCCGGGAAGCCTGTTCATCAGCAACAGCTTCCCAGTTCCTGGGGTAGAGGCCAACGACATCGTTGAAATTGACGATGCCAGGCAAACTCGGCTGTACTGCTACCGGCTCTGATCAGAGCCGAATTCCGTGACGGGCGATGACCACCATCGCCTGGGTTCTGCTCGAAACACCAAGAGCCTTGAAAATTGCCGTCAGGTGAATCTTGACCGTCCCCTCAGACAGGCCGAGCAAGCCGGCAATATCTCGATTGGACTTGCCACAGGCCATCAGGCCTAGCACTTCGGCCTGCCGCTCCGACAAACCGAAGTCCGACGGCTCCGCCTCTCCACCGTTCGCGTTGTGCGGAGATATCGAGACAAAGGTCGCCGGCAAAAGATCTGGAGGAAAAATCCGGCCTGCCAGCACTTCGCGCAGTGCGGCCAACAAGCGGTCGCTGGAATAGGCTTTGGGGACGAAGCTTGCCGCCCCGCATTTCATCGCTTTGTTAACCGTGTACGCGTCATCGTAGGCGGAGAGAATAACGACGGGTATCGACGGATAATGATGGCGAAAAGTCCTCAGACAGGAAAAACCGTCGATCCCGGGCAAACCCAGATCAAGCAGAATCAGATCGAAAACATGCCCTTGTCCAAGCAAGGCACTTGCCCCATCACTATCGGCCACTGCCAGGATTTCGACGCTCTCTTCAAGCTGGCGCAAGGTCTGGACAAGCCCCTCCCTGACAAGGGCGTGATCTTCAACAACAAGCAATTTGAGCATGGCGGCGGGTGCAATCAGGGTTGTTATTGGCGAGCACTCTATCACTAACCAGGTGCCGGGCAAACCTGCCACCACGCACGGAGTCCGCATATGTCAAACAATGAATCAGCCGACGATCCACTAGACTTCTCCAGAAACCTGTGCGGGAAATGAGCCAGATCAAACCAACACAGACAAGCATATCGCCGGAACCAACCGAAGCCAAAGACAGTGCGACAGATACGCTCCAGTCGGCAATGTGGCCTTGAGCTCTTATGCAACAGATTCAGGCGTGAATGCAGGGGGCGTCGGATAAGCCGGCGGGCGAAAGGCCAGCGAATAAGCCAAGCAAGAAAACACTCTGAACACCGTCAGCGCGGGCAATTTTCCAGCCAGTTTGCGTCCATTTCGATCAGCTCGCCCTTTTTCAGCGGCTTGTCGAGGAAGTGGCCGCGAAACAGCCAGCCGACCGTTCCATGCAGGTTTGACCATGGCGTTTCCCACTCTTCGACCGCCACACTTATTCGCACAACAGCCACTTCGCGCCCGTCGGCGCCACTTTCGACACACGGCATGGCGGCGGCGACGCGAACCCAGTCATCACGCGAGTAGGCCGACTCCGGCTTGCCGATGTGCGGGCAGCGACCAGCCAGGCGGAACTCGTTGGAAATCCCGGCAATCGAACCTTTAAGCCAGTAGGTCGGCGTTTTAAGCAACAAACCAACCCCGCCCTCGCGGAAGAGTACACAATCGCCCGGTTTTGGTTCAGCCAATGCCGAGCAGGCCAGAGCCAGCGCGCACAGGGCAAACAGTCCGTCCCTCATATCTGGGCTAAGTCCATGATTGCAAAGTCGGCAGGCAGTTGATAGCCGGCCAGTATAACGCGCTGAACGGATGACTTCTGCGACAATGCCCCCATGACCACACCTCCCCTGCAAAAAATCACGAACGAATCCCCGCTTCTGCACGAAGAGAACGGCGAGCTGTCGCTGCATTTTAACTTTCCGACGATTCAGAGCCGCATGCTGAAAGCCGATCCGGAACGATTGGTGCTGGATTACACGCGCACCATGATGGGTTTCCTGCTTTTTAATCCGCAGCCGAGACGAATCGCGATGATTGGCCTTGGCGGCGGATCACTGGCCAAGTACTGTCGCCGCAAGTTGCCTGACAGCCAATTCATCGCCGTTGAACTATCGCCGGAAGTCATCGGCTTGCGCAATCAATTCGGCATTCCGCCCGACGATGCCTTTTTCAGTATCCTCTGCGCCGACGGTGCCGATTTTGTGCACGGTGAAAGCGAATCACTGGATGTCCTGCTGGTCGATGGTTTCGACGGCGGTGGCCAACCCGAGCGTCTATGCAGCGCTGCATTTTATGATGATTGTCATGCCGCCTTGCGAGCGGGAGGCATTCTCGTCGTCAATATGTGTGCCGACGAC
Source organism: Betaproteobacteria bacterium (assembly GCA_020047725.1). Taxonomy (GTDB): domain Bacteria; phylum Pseudomonadota; class Gammaproteobacteria; order Burkholderiales; family Rhodocyclaceae; genus Propionivibrio. The sequence goes on along the minus strand of JAIFNM010000196.1, from coordinate 22,365 downwards.
ACCGGTTACGGCAGCTATGTGGGCCGAATCGGTGACGCATTTGGCGGAAAAATAGCCGTCGTCGAAGCAGAGGAAGGCGATAACAAGATTATTTTTGGCTCTGTTCGCGAATGCTGTGGATACATTGCGGCACACCCTGCCCGAAGCAAGCACTTGAGCGGGTTTCGGGTTGTAGGTCAGTGTTTCCGGTTATCGCCCGGAAACACTGCGATATAGAGCTATTCCACAGCTTTCGCGAACAGAGCCTTATTTTTTCCTGCAGGGACGGACACTTCCCGCCAAGCTTCAGCGAGCTAACCGAACGCTTGCGTCAGCTCGAATCCGCCCACCCGGTTGGACTCGACCGAACCGCGCAATTGATCCTGCGCCGAAAAGAGGCTCGGAAGGACGGAAACGCGCGCAAGAAACGCCGTTGATCCCCACCTACCCCCGCGCACGAGCCTTCGCCGCAGCGTTCATGATGGTCAACAATTTTGACAGCTCGGCTGGCTTGAACAGCACAGGCCAACGTGACGAAGACGTCAGCTGGGCGCGTTCCGGTGACGTTTCACCGGTAATCAGGACGGCATCGATCAGTCTGGCTGAACGCTGCTGAATGGCATCAAGCAGCTGAATACCGGTCATCCCGGGCAAAACAAAGTCAGAGATGTAAAAATCAGCTCCCAGGATTTCCGGTCGTGCCAGCGCCATCTCGGCGCTACCGAAAATCTCGGTATGAATACTCAGCGTCTGGAAAGAAAGCTCGATCGATTTCGCTACCATCGGATCGTCTTCGACAACAACGACTCGCCATCCACGCAGGCTGGCACGATCATCACCTTCCGAGCGAACTGTCGCCTTGGTCTCTTGAGGCACACGCAGCCCAGCGCCGTTGAGTTCATCACTCAACGGCAGGACAATCTCAAAGACAGTCCCCCAGCCAGGTCGCGAACGGAAACTGACTTCGCCCTTGAGCAACCTGGCCATGCGTCGGGCAATCGAGAGACCAAGGCCAAGACCTTTTGTCCTGTCGCGCAACAAGTTGCCAACCTGGAAACACTCCTCAAAAATCTTGTCGCCATGCTGCGGGTCGATACCGACACCGGTGTCCCATACCTGGAGTACGACGCAGTCGCCGCGTTTGCGAACACCGACCAGCACCCCGCCAAGCTCGGTGTATTTGAACGCATTGTCGATCAGGTTGCGCAACACGCTAAGAAGCAGCCCAGGGTCGGTGTAAAGGACTAGCTCCTTGAGCGGATAGAACAATTTGAAGCGCAGGTTCTTTTGCCGTGCGATCGTTGAAAACTGGGCATCAATGGACTTGAAAAGGTCTTCAACGGGCACCCCCACCAGCTGCGGACGGACCTGGCCGGCATCCAGTTTTGATATATCGAGCAGCGAGTAGAGCAAGTCACCCAGTGCCTGTACCGACTTGGAAAGGAATCCGGCAATGGTTTTCTGCTCTTCGTCCAGATCAGTTCTGGCCAGAGCATCCCGAAACAGGTTGATAGCTTGAATCGGCTGCCTCAGATCATGGCTTGCAGCGGCAAGAAAGCGAGTTTTGGCGATATTTGCACTTTCCGCCTGCTGCTTGGCGACGATCAATTCCGCCTCGGCTTGTTTGCGCGGAGAGATATCCGTCTCGGCCACGATGTAGCCAAACACTTCACCTTCGGCGTCCTTCTCGGCCTTGACCTCACCAATCACATGCCGCAGCTGACCATCTGGACGCACAAAACGATATTCACAGACAAAGGGTTTCCCAAGCTTACCCGTTCGCTCCCATTTTTCTTCGAGCTTCAAGCGGTCATCCGGGTGAATGAAATCGGTCCAGCGGCTGCTGAGCGATACTTCCCGACTGCGCCCGGAGAGCGCCATGTGGCGATCATTGACGTAGGTATAGTTCCCTTCAATATCAAAATGGCAAATGCCCACCGGAACCATCTGCGCCAGTTCGCTGAACTGCAACTCGCTTTGGGCCAGCGTATCCAGTATTCCAGCTTCGCGAACACGCATGCGCCCCAGCCGGAAAAGCAATGTGCCGATGAGGCTGAACAGCAATAGCGACGTAACGCACACCACCAGCATCTGTCTGTACCATCCAGCCAGAACGTCGTCGCGCCCCAGCCCTACGGCAAAATAGAAGGGGTGATTCTGCAGCACCTGAATGCCCATGATGCGTGGCCTATCTTCTGGTGGCGCGGCGTAATGCAGCGTCAATGACTTTGCACCGGAAGCCAGCCCCAAGACGACCGGGTGGTCCGGTGCCAGCGGCTTGTTTGTACCTTCGGGGAGATCGGGCAAACGAAGGACCTGGGCATGGGTGTCGCTGCGGCGCAAGACAGCCACTCCATGGGGTCCCAAGTCGAGCGCTTTGAATTGCTTACGGTAGTAATCCAGCTCTAGCAGACCGTGCACAATGCCCATGAACTTCCCCTGGTCATCGCGCAAAGCCCGGACGATGACCACCACCTGCCGGCCCGTACTACGACCGGTAATCACATCGGAAAAGACCACGCCCGCCGACGGATCGTCACGCAACTGTTGAAAATAGGCCCGATCTGCAATGTTGACCCGCTGGGTACGCGCGCTATCCGAGGCATACAGCGTGTCGCCATTGACGTCGTGCACCCGGTAACCAGCCATTTCATCGACATTGAACAGACGCCGGTCGAGTTCGGCGTTGATGGCTTTTTCGAAATAGGGAACGGTTTGCTGACTCAGCGCCGCCTGTGGAATGCCAATTGACAATGCCTTCAGGTCGGCATCAGTACGGCGCAGCGTTGCATCCAGTCGTGCTTCAAAGATCGATACCAGATTGCGCGAACTTATTTCGGCGGTTCGGACCTGATCCCGGTAACTCAACCAGAGCTGGTAAGCCAGCAGCGACAGCAGGACGAGCAACGCTCCGATCAGCAGGCTGCTCGGCAGCTTGCTGCGCATTTCCTTGATTCTTGCCCGGTCATTCACTCCGCATCACCCGCCCGATATGGCAGAGATCCTGATCGTCCTGCCATAGACTGCGCTCCGGATTGGATGACACATAATCGCAGCTCTGCTCCGGCGTCTGCTCGTGGAAGGTTTCGATCAGCCTGCGCAGATGGCTCAGGTGGGGCAGCATCGTCCCGAAAAAAAGCACTCGCTCCCCGCGCTGAATGAACAGCGTCGGAAAGTTCTCGATATCCAGGTCGCCCAGATCGTCGGCACGCTCTTCGATATCCAGCCAGCGGAAGCAGGTATCGGGAAACTCCGCCGCCAACGCATCAAAACCCGTCTGGTAATCGCGACAGGTACCACACCATTCAGCGCAAAGGCAGACAACCAGAAATTCGCCGGAGGCCGGGCTTTCCACGGAGGCTGTGGTTTGCTGGAGCAAGGACACCGCCAAACTACGTGGCGCTGAATACCGGATAGCCGGTATAACCTTCCGGCTCCGTAAAAAGCGTGGTCATCTGTCAAACCTCCGGATATTGGGCGAACGTCATGGTAGCGCAAATGGGAGCATTTCCGGTATCAGCCGGAAACACATGGATCGCACCACACGGCGGCACGCCTCAATCGACCCGGCTGCAAGGCAATGAATTCGGGCACCTTCAACATTGATGTCGTGGAGGCCAATATCCATGGGCTTCTTGCAGCATACGGGCATGAAACGCCCTATTCACGGGCCTTTCTGGCAGGTTCAAAAACAGGCATCAGCAAAGCCATACGCCGTACAATCGCTGCTGGCAAGACAAGACATACACATCATGAGCAAAGGTTTCTGCTGTATCGGACTATTCAACCCCAAGACGCCCGAGAATGTCGGCTCGGTGCTGCGCGCAGCCGGCTGCTACGGGGTGAACTCGGTGTTCTATACCGGCGTTCGCTACGACCGCGCCAAGGAGTTCGTCACCGACACCAAGAAGGTGCACCAGAAGATTCCGCTGATCGGCATTGAGGACTTGCAGAGCGTGATTCCGCTCGGCTGCACGCCAGTCGCTGTCGAACTGGTCAAGGGTGCCAAGCCGCTGCCCGACTATACACATCCCGAGCGGGCGTTCTACATTTTCGGGCCGGAAGACGGAACGCTGGATAAGACAATCCGCGCCTGGTGCACGGATGTGGTGTACGTCCCGACCATTGGCTGCATGAACCTCGCTGCGACCGTCAATGTCGTGCTCTACGACCGCCTGGCGAAAGCCCACCGCCAGGCAACCGGATAGTCAGCAGTTACTTGGCGGCGAAGCAGTAGAACAAACCCGCCCCGCCCGAACTGCGTAGCGCGTCCGGGCTGCAGCCGCGCGACGGGTGCGAGTGATTCCACGACTTGGCGGGTTGCTTTTCGTCCAGCCCGGTGCGGTCGTGGTGCCCAACCTGTGCCGAGCCCTCGCCGCTCTTGGTCCAGTTGCCACAGGTGGTATCGAGATTCCCCGGAAAAGCCATACCCTGCGCATCTGAGCCGGTCAGCATGTCGTGAATATTCGGCGTATCGCCGCGACCGTTGATGACGGCCCCCTTCTCGGTCAGCGCTGTCTGCTTGGTGAGATTGTTATCGCGGTGCAGTTCATCGACGTTGCTCGCGATGAGCACGCCCTTGGCGTTATACCAGGGACCCTTCCCGATGCGATCACGGGCGTTGACCGCTGGCGCCCCGCCCATTTCACTGGCGCTCAGATAAGCCTGCCAGGTGTGTTTTTCCGCGCCAACAGTTTCGGCCAATGACTGGCAATGCGCGTCGGCGCCCGCCAGACCGCCAAGGTCAGCCCCCTTGCCCGGACTGACACTGGTGACAAAAAAACTCATCTTCTTGTCCGGCACACCCTGTTGAGCAAACGCTCCGGCGACAAGGCCAGCAAACACGAAGGCAAACACGGCGAGGGCGGATGGTTTCAGTTGAAGCTTCATGCTGATCTCTTTTGGATGTTCATCTGGATGGGTACTACTTGCGCTCGATCTGGTCATAAACGGCGGTGGCAACACGTGCCAGTTCGTCTTTGTCGATACTGGCCGAAAGTGCGTAACCGAACGTGCCGTCGATCCAGTAAAAGACATTGACCTTGCCTTCCTGCGCAAAGCGGAAGGCGGTTTCCTGATTGCTGACGTTCTCGGTCGACAGAAAGAGCGTCAACCGCTGCCCGCTGGCGTCGCCATACATGAACTGAGCCACCGGGCCGACGTTACCGGGCAACAGGCGACCGCCAATCAGTTCATAACCCAGCGCCCCCAGCTTGGGCGGACGTACTGGCGTTCCCATGCGCTTGGACAGCCAGGCAACGAGTTGGTCTTCATGTTCTGCGCTGACTTCGACCGGGCGACGCACATCGGGGCTGAATACGGCATGCGCCACAGCCGCCTGATACGACAGCGGCGTCAATCGTGCCATACGCTCCGGGGTGTATTGGCCATGCGCCAGCCATCCGGCCAGCCCGCTGATCGCGCCGATCAAAACGCTGGCCGCGATGCGCTCCAGCGACCAGCGCGCCAGAAATCCACTCTTCGGAGAACTCGCCTTGGCAACCGGCGGCGAACTCAGCACGCACAATTTTTCCGGCAACGGTTCGTCGAGCACCGGATTGAACAAAGCCCGGAGTGCCTGCTTCTGCGCCTGATAGCTGCGCACCCGCTCGCTTTCTTCCGGGTGAGCGGCAAGATAGTCTGCCACTTCGCCACGCCGCGCTTCGGGCAAAGCCGAGTCGACGTAGGCTTGCAGTTCGTCTTCGCTGATCGGAAGATGACTCATCGCACCACCTTCAATCGTGCCGCCAGCGGCTGACCATCCATGATCCGGCGCAACCGTTCCCGCCCACGCGACAGGCGGGACATGACGGTGCCGACGGGGACAGACAGCGTTTCGGCAATTTCGGCATAGCTCATTTCCTCCAGAGCAACGAGCAGCAAGACTTCGCGCTGCTCATCGGGGAGCTCACCCAGAGCGGTTTCAATATCTTTCACTTCCAGCGCATCGTTCTGCGTTGCGCGCGTCGGCGCCTCAAAATCATCCTCGTCGATTGATTGTGTAGACACCGTAGGACGGCGCAACTGATCAATCCGCAGATTGTGCATGATGCTGAACAGCCAGGCGCGCAGGTCGCTACCACTCCGCCACTGGGAAAGCCTGACCCAGGCCCGCTCAAGCGTGTCCTGTACCAGATCGTCGGCGGCCGTGCGATTGCCGAGCATCGCCCGCGCGTAACGGCGCAGGCGGGGAATCTCGGCGAGGATCGCGCGGCTGTCCACTCGGGCGCTTAGGGCGTGATGATGTGCCAGACCTTATTGACGCCGTCGCCAGTCTTGTCTCCGGCCTTCTGATCCTTGATCCAGTAATAGAGTGGCTTGCCCTTCATCGCCCATTGCTTCTTTCCATCATCACGGGTGACGATGCTGTAATCGCCGCTCGGGGCGGCATCGCCCATCGCGAAGAGCGGTGGCCAATTGGTCGCGCAGGCATCGTTGCAGACGCTCTTGCCACTGCCGGCCACGTCCTTGTCGAAGGTGTAGAGCGTCATCCCGTTGCTGCCGACGAGCATGCCGTTGGACATCATGACCGGTCCGGTCGGGCGAGCGCCGTACGAAGAACAAGCCACGAACGTAGTCGAGGCCAATAAGGCGAGAGCGAGTGTCTGAATTTTCATGAGAGTCTCCTTTGGTGTTTTGGGGTCCTACACCTGCATGAACGAGGAGACGAAGGCACTTATTCCAGCTCTCGAATAATAATTTTTTCAATGGACAGACGGGCTAACCCCAGACACTGCTCACATCCGTGCTGAATAGACACAGAGACAGATTTCCGGTTCCATCCACCTTTGAATTAACTATTAAAATCAAAATTAAAGCCAATAAAAAGGACATTAATAGCAATTAATCGAATTAAAAACCACAATAACGGACGTTGTAGATATTTTTAATTGAATTTTCTATAAAATCCACCATAATGGATTTTGTATCGAAAAGGAACTACGTATGTCCATTATTGCGGACCATCTGACATGTGCTGAAATTCTTGACACGATCGGCCAACGCCTCCGTCAGCGTCGTCTTGAACGCAATCTGAGCGTTGATGAGCTCGCCGCTCACGCCGGCCTGAATCGGAAGACCATCCTCGCGCTGGAGGCTGGCGAGGATATCCGGCTCTCATCGCTGGTCAAGATCCTGCGCTCGATGAACATGCTCGGACTGCTGGAATCGGCCATTCCCGACACGCTGCCCGGCGGCGCCGCACTTTCTGCGAGCGGGCAGCGCCGTCTGCGCGCCAGCGCGCAAGTGCGCAAGGTGCAACATGGCTAAGCCAGGGTCGCGCGATTCGGATGTCCGCGTATCGGCCAGGGTCAGCCTCTGGGGGGGCACCGTCGGCTACGTTCGCGAATACCACAACGGCCGCATCGGCTTCGACTACGACAGGGACTTCCTGCAGACCGGACCTAGCCTGTCACCGAAATTCCTGCCGCTTGAAACGCGCGTTTTCGAATTCCCCGAACTGCGCAGCATGGAGTCGTTCCAGGGACTCCCCGGCGCCCTGGCCGATTCGTTGCCGGACACCTTCGGCAATCTGGTCATCCGCAAGTATTTCGAGGAGAAGGGCGAACCCGACAACGCGCTGAGCCCGGTTCAGCGCCTGCTCTACATCGGCAAGCGCGCCATGGGCGCACTGGAATACGCTCCCTCGCTGCAGCGCAAGACGCCGGAAGAGGAACGCGCGTTGGAGATCCAGTCGCTGGTCGAATCGGCACGCCAGTTGATAGAAGGCGAACCCGGCGAGGCCGTGCATGAAATCATGCGCGTCGGCGGCTCGGCCGGAGGTGCGCGGGCCAAGGCGCTGATCCTGTGGAATCGCCAGAAGCGACGAGTACGCTCGGGTTTCGCCCGGATTCGCGACGGCGAAGAGCCGTGGATCATCAAGTTCGACGGCGTCGGATCGGCCAATGCGCTCGACAGCAAGGCCAAGCCGTTCAACCGCATTGAGTACACCTACGCTTTGCTGGCCAAACAACTTCGCATCGACATGGAAGACGTGTCTTTCCTTGAAGATCCGGACAGCGGGCTGTTCCATTTCATGACCCGCCGCTTCGATCGCACCGGCGCCGAAAAACGCCACATGCACAGTCTGGCCGGCATGACGCACGTCGACTTCAACCGGCCGCAGGCCTACAGCTACGAGGCGTGGTTCCGCCTGATCATGGAACTCAGGCTCGGCGCCACGGCGCTCGATCAGGCATATCGTCGCATGCTGTTCAACATCGTCGGGCGCAACCAGGACGATCACGTCAAGAACGTATCTTTTCTGCTCGATAGCCCGCTTGCTTCGTGGCGACTGGCACCAGCGTACGACCTGACTTTCGCGGCGGGCAGCGGCTATACCCTTCGCCACCAGATGACGGCCGGCGGATTATCCGACGGCTTCACCCGCGACGGCCTGATCGAAATCGGCAAGCGATTCGATATTCAACGGCCACAGGAAATCATCGAACAAACGGTCGACGTGTTCGCAGCCTGGCCGGACCTGGCCAAAGAATGGGCAATCCCGGAAGCGCAGATCGCCCACGTCGCCGCCATGCATCGGCTGCTTCGAACGCCTAGCTCGCCGCGCTGAACACCGCATCCAACTGCGCGATCCACTTAGCCTTGGCTTCGTCCGAAACGAAGCTGGCCTCGAAGCTGTTGCGCAGCAACTGGTAGGCCTCGCGCGCGCCGAGTTGCGGCAAAGCGTCGAAAACGGCAATGAAGTTATCGTTCAGGTAGCCGCCGAAATAGGCAGGATCGTCGCTATTGATCGTCACGCACAGGCCGGCCTCCAGCAAAGCTGGCAGGCTATGCTCGGTCATCGTCCTGAATACGCGGAGCTTGATGTTGGACAGCGGACAAACGGTCAGCGGCATGCGCTCGGCGGCCAGACGTTTGAGCAGCGCCGCGCTTTCGACACAGCGCACACCGTGGTCGATACGCTGCACCTTGAGCCCATCGAGCGAACTTTCGATGTAGGCCGGAGGCCCCTCCTCGCCGGCATGCGCGACCAGCTTGAGTCCTAGCTCGCGGGCACGAGCAAAGACGCGTGCAAACTTCTCCGGCGGATGGCCCCGTTCGCTGCTGTCTAGCCCGACGCCGATGAAGAGTTCACAGAACGGCAGCGCCGCCTCCAGCGTCGCCAGCGCATCGTCCTCGCTGAGATGGCGCAGGAAACACAGGATCAAGCTGGCGCTGATCCCCAATTCACTTTGCGCACGCTGGCAAGCCTGATGCAGTCCACGAATCACCACACCGATGTCAACACCGCGCGCGATATGCGTCTGCGGATCGAAGAACAGTTCGGCGTGCACCACGTGGTCAACCGCCGCGCGTTCGAAGTAGGCCCAGGCCATGTCGACAAAGTCCTGCTCCTGCAACAAAACACTGGCGCCGGCGTAGTAAATATCGAGAAAACTCTGCAAATCGGAAAAGGCGTAGGCCGCACGCAACGCATCTACGCTCGGATAGGCCAACTCGACGCCGTTGCGCTGGGCGAGTTTGAAGATCAGCTCGGGCTCCAGCGAACCTTCAATATGAATGTGCAGCTCGGCCTTGGGCGCCTGACACAGCAGTTCAGGCAGGCGATTACGGGAAATAGCGTCAAAATCCATGGCAGTCAGGCTCGGAATCGAAGAAACAAGAGTGTAGCGTACTGATTCCGCCCCGGACAAAATTCGGAATGGGATGAAGCGCCAACCTGCAAGGCAAGCAGGACGAGCATCTTCAGGACCGATGCCGCACAAGCCAATATTCATGCGGGCTCCACGGCATGCATCCCATAGAACGCCTATTGACGGGCTGTTCAGCATTACTGCTGAACGGCTGCTATCTGCCGATCATGCAGGCGGGCGAAAAACAGTAGGACGACGACGGCACCGATCAGCGCCATCAGCATGTCCGACTGCGTATCCCAGGCATAGCCCTGCGTGCCGAGAAATTCATCCGCCCCCTGTCCAAGCATTTCCGCCGCACCCCATTCGATCAGTTCGTACGCCGCGCTAATCGCCAACACGATGCAGACAACCACAAAGCCGAGCATGCGCCGGCCATTCACATGCGCACCCCGGATCAGGATTTCACGCGCCACCAGCGCCGGAACAAAGCCCTGGAAGAAATGCCCGATTTTGTCGTACGGATTACGCTCGACGTGCAGCAGATCAGCGATCTGGAAGCCGAGCGGCACGCGGGCATAGGTGTAAACACCACCGACGATCAGCACCACCGCGTGTACACAGATGCAGACGTAGAGCAGTGTCGTCAGCGGAAAGCGACGATAGCTCGCCACCATGACGGCCATAGCAATGATGACCGGAAACACTTCCATCGCCCAGGTTGCGCGATCAAACGCATGCAGGCCGGAATAAACGAGCAGGCCAAGCATGAGGGCAGCGGAGTAAAGCAAGGCGAAGGTTCGGGACTGGATCATGGTTCAGGATGCCTGGAGAGGATTGCCGGATGGAACATTATCCCCAAAATACAAATTTCATAACAACAAAGTACCCCGGCGTCACTCACCGGACTCGGTATACTGTCGGATCCTTCGAGAAACCCACCCCATGCCGTCGCTGCAAGTTCCTGCCCCCTCCCTGACCGGGGAAACCAATTGACCCCGGCACCGAACAACCCGATCCGCATCTTGGGCGTTGATCCTGGGCTGCGTATCACCGGCTTTGGCGTCATCGAAAAATCCGGCAACAAACTCACTTACGTCGCCAGCGGCTGCATCAAGACCGATGCCAAGACCGCGCTACCCACGCGCCTCGGGGCTATCCACGCCGGCCTGCGCGAACTCGTCGCACAATACAAGCCCGATCAAGCCGTCGTCGAAATCGTTTTCGTCAACGTAAACCCGCAATCAACGTTGCTTCTGGGACAAGCGCGTGGCGCGGCGATTACGGCGCTGGTTTCGAGCGGGGTTGAAGTTGCCGAATACACGGCCTTGCAGGTCAAGCAGGCGGTGGTCGGCAACGGTCACGCCGACAAGATTCAGGTACAGCACATGGTGCGTCGCCTGCTGTCTTTGCCCGGCGACCCCAGCCCGGACGCCGCCGACGCCTTGGCTTGCGCCATTGCTCATGCGCACGGCGGACAAGGTTTGGGGGCACTGGCAACAAAGGGGTTACGCGTACGTAATGGACGAATGACCGAAGTCAGATAACAGGGATTACACAATGATTGGTCGCCTCACCGGAATACTGCTGGAAAAGAACCCGCCGCAAGTCCTGCTCGACGTCCACGGCGTTGGTTATGAAGTCGACGTGCCGATGAGCACCTTTTACAACTTGCCGGCCAGCGGCGAGAAGATCACCCTGCTCACGCATTTCGTGGTGCGCGAAGACGGCCAGTATCTCTACGGCTTCACCACTGAATCCGAACGCTACGCCTTTCGCCAGCTGATCAAGATTTCCGGAATCGGCGCACGAATGGCACTGGCCGTGCTTTCCGGACTGTCGGTCAGCGATCTGGCACAAGCCATCGCGCGCCAGGAAGTCGGGCGGCTGATCAAGGTACCGGGCATCGGCAAAAAAACCGCCGAACGCCTACTGCTAGAACTCAAGGGCAAGCTGGCAGATGCTCTGCCCACGGCAGCCTTTGCCATGGAAGACAGCCAGCATGACATCCTCAATGCGTTGCTGGCGCTGGGTTACAATGACCGCGAAGCGGCGGCGGCCACCAAGCCCTTACCACCGGGCATTTCCACGTCGGATGGCATCCGTCAGGCGCTTAAACAACTCTCGAAGGCATGAGCCCACCCATCACCTTTGCCCAGAAGCAGATCATCCAGATCGCCATCGTTGCGCTTCTGCTGATCGGCTGCATCGCCGTATTGATGCCCTTCACCGGCACCCTGCTCTTTGCCGTTGTAATCTGCGTCACCACGGCACCGTTGCGCAACCGTCTCCGCAAGCTCTGCGGAGGACGCAGCAGCCTCTCGGCGATATTGATGTCGCTCCTGCTGTTGCTGGTGATGGTCGCTCCGCTGGCCTTGCTTTCCGGCTCGCTGGCCGACGGCATCGAATCGGCCATCCTCCACTTCAAGCCCATTCTCGAGAGCGGCCTGCCCGCCCACCCACCCCAGTGGATCGCCAACCTGCCCGTCGTTGGCTCGGACATCAGCACCTACTGGCATAAACTGGCCGCCAGCCGGGAAGAAATGAACGCGCTGCTGCGCCAGCTTCTTGATCCGACACGCCAACTCGCGCTAGCTACCGTAACCATGTTCGGTCAAGGATTGCTGCAACTGGTGCTGGTCGTTTTCTTTGTCTTCTTCATGTTCCGCGATGCAGAAACCTACGCCAGCGCGCTGCGTACCGGCAGCCGCAAACTGGCCGGAAATCTTGGCGAACGCATGCTCAAGCTGGCCGAGGGCACGGTCACCGGGGTCATGGTCGGCATCGTCGGCACGGCGGCCGCGCAAGCGCTGGTCGCCATGATCGGCTTCATCATTGCCGGCGTTCCCGGCGTCACCATTCTCACCGTCGCCACCTTCTTTTTCTCGATGGTGCCGGTGGTTGGTGCCACGCTGATCTGGCTCGGCTCGGCGGCCTGGCTCTACGACGGCGGACAGACTGGCTGGGCCATTTTCATGATCCTGTGGGGCATGTTCGGTATCAGCAGCGTTGATAATTTCCTCAAGCCTGTGCTTATCTCACGCACGTCCAGCCTGCCGCTGTTGCTGATCGTCGTCGGCGTTTTCGGCGGCGTGCTGGTCTTCGGTTTCATCGGGCTATTCCTCGGGCCGACACTGCTCGCGCTCGGCCAGGTGTTGATCCGGGAATGGCTGGACAACCCCGACTACGACGGACCCTCAATTTAGCCATGATCGAAATAGACAAGTTTAGTGACAGCACTGAGGAACCGATCGACCGTCTGATTTCCGCCGAGTCGAAATCAACACAGGAAGAAGCCATTGAACGCGCCCTGCGCCCCAAGCGTCTGGCTGACTATGTCGGACAGGTGAAGATTCGCGAGCAACTGCAAGGACACGCTCGATCACGTGCTGCTGTTCGGCCCGCCCGGTCTGGGCAAGACCACGCTGGCGCACATCATCGCCACTGAAATGGGCGTTAACCTGCGTTCAACCTCGGGCCCGGTGCTTGAGCGCGCCGGCGACCTGGCCGCGATCCTGACCAATCTTGAGCCGCACGACGTGCTGTTCATCGACGAAATTCATCGCCTGAGTCCGGTCGTCGAAGAAATCCTCTACCCGGCGCTGGAAGACTTCCAGATCGACATCATGATCGGCGAAGGCCCGGCGGCGCGTTCGGTCAAGCTCGATCTGCCGCCGTTCACGCTGGTCGGCGCAACCACTCGAGCCGGCATGCTGACCAATCCGCTGCGCGACCGTTTCGGCATCGTCGCCCGGCTTGAGTTCTACACACCGGAAGAACTCACGCACATCGTCACGCGCTCGGCGCAGTTACTCAAGGTTCCGGCTGATCCGGGCGGCGCACTGGAAATCGCCAAACGCTCACGCGGTACGCCGCGCATCGCCAACCGCCTGCTGCGCCGTGTCCGCGACTTCGCCGAAGTCAAGGCTGACGGACACATCACGCAGGATGTCGCCGATCTGGCGCTGATCATGCTGGACGTCGATCATGGCGGTCTCGATATCATGGATCGCAAGCTGCTCTCCGCCGTGATCGACAAGTTTGGCGGCGGACCGGTCGGCGTCGACAATCTGGCAGCTGCCATCGGCGAAGCGCGCGACACCATTGAGGATGTACTCGAACCCTACCTCATTCAACAGGGCTTCCTGCAGCGTACGCCACGCGGACGAATCGCCACCGCAGCGGTATACCGTCCTGGACAACCCCTCCGCCAACGGACAAAACGAACTCTGGCGGGCGCAGTGAATGTTGCTGGTTCGTCACAAACACTTACACTCGATACTGTTTTGTCTAGTTATAATTCGCCCATGAAGCACGAACAAAAGCCAAACGCCTTCACCATTCCCGTACGCATTTATTACGAAGACACCGACGCCGGTGGCGTGGTCTATTACGCCAACTACCTGAAGTTCCTCGAACGCTGTCGTACCGAATGGCTACGCGACATCGGCCACGACCAGGCCGATCTGTTGCGCGATCCGGGCATTGCTTTTGTCGTGCGCAGTGTCAGCCTGGAGTACCTGAAGCCGGCGCGACTCGATGAAATGCTCTCCGTCAGCCTCGAAGTCGAAAAGATCACCCGTTCGCAGATTTTTTTCCGCCAGCACATCCGGCGCGTCAATCCGACCGTCGAAAGTGGCTGGGACGAACTGATTAGCGGCAAGATCCAGATCGTTTGCGTAAGCGCCGCCCAAATGAAAATCACCTCGATTCCCGCACCACTGCGCACCAAACTGGAAGCCCTCCAATGAACGTCTCGCAAGACCTCTCCATCCTGCATCTGATCCTTAACGCCAGTGCCGTCGTGCAGGCCGTCATGCTGCTGCTTGCCGGCGTCTCCTTCATGTCCTGGTATTACATCTTCGGCAAGTGGTTCACACTGAGGACGGCACGCTCGCAAACCGAGCAGTTCGAGCGCGACTTCTGGAGTGGCGGCGACCTCAACAGCCTGTACCAGAGTGCGGTCAATAACCGGCACGGAACAGGCAGCATGGAACGCATCTTCGAAGCCGGGTTCCGCGAGTTCACCAAGCTACGCAGCCAGAAAAATCTCGACCCGAAAGACATCATTGACGGCTCGCGCCGCGCCATGCGTGCCACCTACCAGCGCGAAGTCGACAGCATCGACGCGCACCTCGCCTTCCTCGCTTCGGTCGGCTCGGTCAGCCCCTACGTAGGCCTGTTCGGCACGGTGTGGGGCATCATGCACTCCTTCCGCGGTCTCTCCAACGTCGGCCAGGCGACGCTTTCTGCCGTCGCTCCAGGTATTGCCGAAGCACTGGTGGCCACGGCCATCGGCCTCTTTGCTGCGATCCCGGCGGTAGTCGCCTACAACCGCTTCGCGCACGAAATCGACCGCCTCGCCACACGTTTTGAATCCTTCATGGAAGAGTTCTCCAACATCCTGCAACGCCAGATGCGGTAATCAGGAGTCCTCATGCGCCCACGTCGCCAGAAAAACGAAATCAACGTCGTCCCCTACATCGACGTCATGCTCGTGCTGCTGGTCATCTTCATGGTGACCGCACCGATGATGACCACTGCCAGCATCGACGTTCCCTCGGTCGGCAAGGCTGCGACGCCACCGGCAGAAGCGTTGCAGGTCAATATCCGCGCCGACCAGAGCCTGTCGCTGACCGCTCCCGGCAAAGCCGAGCAGCGTGATCTGAGCCGTAGCGAACTATCGCTGGCGATCACAGCCGCCC
Source organism: Betaproteobacteria bacterium (assembly GCA_020047725.1). Taxonomy (GTDB): domain Bacteria; phylum Pseudomonadota; class Gammaproteobacteria; order Burkholderiales; family Rhodocyclaceae; genus Propionivibrio. The sequence goes on along the minus strand of JAIFNM010000196.1, from coordinate 7,085 downwards.
AGAGCAAGAATCCTGACCAGCCAGTGCTCATCGTCGGCGACAAGAACGTCAAGTATGAAGCCGTTCTCAGCGTCATGGACGAACTCCAGCGCCAGCAAGTCAAGCGCATCGGCCTGCTCGTCCAGCCCACGGGCAAGTAAGCCTGATCATTCAAGAGCTGACCCGTGAACCTCGCCGCGCCACCGCCGGAAACCGAACAGTCAAACACCTCAGCACTGGCTCTCTCGGCGATCGTCCATATCCTGCTGATTGCCGCGCTGTTCTTTGGCGTGCAGTGGAAGAGCCAGTCGCCGTCATCGGTCGAGGTCGAAGTCTGGCGTGCAGCACCGGCCCCGGCACCCGTGGCAAAGCCCGAGCCGACACCTGAACCTCCGCCCAAACCCGAACCGAAACCTGAGCCAAAGCCCATTCCCAAGACCGAGCCAGCACCAACGATCAAGCCGGACATCGCCATCAAGGACGAAAAGAAACCGAAGAAGGAAGAACCCAAGAAGCCCGAGCCAAAGAAAGAAGAGCCGAAGAAGCCGGAACCTAAAAAACCGGAACCCGACCGCCGGCCTAGCTTCGACGACGAACTCAAGCGCGAACAGAAGCAGATCGAACAGCAGAAAGCAGTACAGGATCAACGCGACCGCGCTGCCGCAGAAGCCAACCAGCTTGCCCAACTTAAGGCCGAACAGGCCACATCAGCTCGTTCTCGGGGGTTGGCAGACTACGCGTCAAAAATTCGCGGGAAGATCAAGGGCAACACCAGCATCACAGGCTTGGCAATCCAGGGGAATCCGCAGGCGATTTTTGAGGTCACTCAACTCCCATCAGGAGAGGTACTGAGTGTCAAGCTGCGCAAATCGAGTGGCAACAAGCTTCTTGATGACGCCATCGAGCGGGGTATTTTGAAATCTTCCCCGCTGCCATTACCCGACCAGTCAGACCTTTTCCAGCGGGTTCTTGAGCTCAAATACAAACCGTTCGATGAGTAAGCACGTGTTTCATAAAGCAAAATTACGTTTCGTTACAAACGCGTCGCGCTTCAAGGCGATATAATTGTCAATTATCCAATGGATGTCCGTACCCATGCTTCGACCCTTGCTAAATCTGCGCGGCCTGAGCTTGATTGCGTTCAGCGCCCTGGCGCTGCTCCAGACCCCCTCCCACGCTGAACTGACAATTGAAATCACCGGTGCCGGCGCCAACCGTATCCCGCTGGCGATTGCCGACTTTGGCGGCGAAGCCGGTGTATCGCGAGCGTTGACGACCGTTGTTCGCGGCGATCTCGAACGAAGCGGTCTGTTCAAGCTGGTCGACACCAGTGGCGTTGCCATCACCGAAGCATCCAGTCCGGCCTTCGGCGACTGGAAAAACAGAGGTGCCGATGCACTGACGGCCGGCAGTATCATCTTGACCGCGGACGGCAAGCAGGACGCCCGTTTCCGGCTCTACGACATCAACAAGCAGACAACGCTTGCCGGAACCTCTTTCGTCACATCGACGCCGATGCTGCGCATGGCTGGCCACCGAATTGCCGACGTAATCTATGAAAAGTTGATCGGCGAACCTGGCGTCTTCTCGACCCGCATCGCCTACGTCGTAAAGAACGGGACGAATCGCTACGAATTGCACATCGCCGACGCCGATGGGCAAAACGCTCAAGCGGCGCTGAAGTCCAGAGAGCCGATCATTTCCCCGACTTGGTCACCTGATGGCAACCGTCTTGCCTATGTGTCATTTGAGAACAAAAAGCCGGTGGTTTATGTGCATTCTCTGGCCAGCGGACAACGTATCGTCGTCGCCAACTTCAAGGGCTCAAATTCGGCACCGGCATGGGCTCCCGATGGCCGCAAATTGGCGGTCGTACTCTCCAAGGAAGGTGGCTCACAAATATTTACCGTCAACGCTGACGGCTCCGGCGTGCAGCGTTTAACCACTTCGTCCGGCATCAACACCGAGCCCTTTTTCGCACCGGATGGACAATCGATCTATTTCACCTCGGATCGGGGCGGCAGCCCGCAGATTTATCGCATCGGAGTCAACGGTGGAGATGCTCAGCGCGTTAGCTTCGAAGGCAGCTACAACGTATCTCCGCGCATTTCGCCGGACGGCAAGTCGATGGCCTTCATCAGCCGGCGCGAAAGCGGTTTTCGTCTCGCTGTCATGGACCTGGCCAGCAAACAGGTACAGATTCTCACCGATTCGTACAAGGATGAGTCACCAACCTTCGCTCCCAATGGCCGCATGATCCTGATCGCTACCGAAACTGGCGGGCGCGGCGTCTTGTCTGCCGTATCGATTGATGGCCGCATCAAGCAGCGCCTTTCCATCCCAGCAGGTGATGTTCGCGAACCGGCCTGGGGCCCCTACACCAAATAACCCACATACCCTGATTATTCTGATTTTTGACGTTGGAGAAACAACAATGAACAAACTCATCATCCCCGCCCTTCTTGCTCTGTTAATCGCCGGTTGTAGTTCAACACCCGACGCCCCTGAGCAAGGCGGCGCCCCGGTTGAATCACGGAATGGCAACACCAGCAGTGTAGCCGCCGTGACCGCTGGCGGCCTCGACGGACAAAAACTTCCACCCGAACTCACCGACCCGAAGAGCATCCTCTCCAAGCGGAGCGTTTACTTCGACTACGACAAGTATGACGTCAAGGCTGAATACAAGGATCTGGTAACCGCACACGCCAAATTCCTCGCTAACAACAGCAAATTCAAGATGCTGATCCAAGGCAACACCGATGATCGCGGCAGCCGAGAGTACAACCTCGCCCTTGGTCAGAAACGTTCCGACGCCATCAAGAAGATGCTGACTTTGCTTGGTGCCCGCGAAGAGCAAGTTGAATCGGTCAGCCTGGGCGAAGAAAAGCCGAAGAACGAAGGCCAGAACGAGGCCGCCTGGACCGAAAACCGTCGCGGCGACATGCTCTATAACGGCGAGTTCTAAAATGCCTGCGCGCCGCTTGCGTTTTGCCTCGCGCCTTTCGACCATTGTGCTGCTGCTCGCCGTTATCGGCGCGCAGCAGGTACAAGCCGGCGTGTTCGATGATGAAGAGGCGCGTCGGCAGATCAAGGATCTTTCGATCAAGACCAACGAACGTCTCGATACCCTGTCCAAAGCGCAGTTCGAACTGGTCAGCCAGATTCAGGCACTGCGTGAAGAAAATGCCCGATTGCGTGGGCAGGTCGAAACACTGAACTACGAACTTGAATCAGCAAAGAAGCGGCAGCAGGACTTTTACATCGATCTCGACGGCCGCCTGCGCAAACTCGAAACCGTGCCAGTTCCGGCGGTACCCGAACCCAAGCCCGCAGACGATGAAAAATCCGCCGCTGCTGCCGAGCCAGGGAATAAACCGGTTATTGATCCGGCTGCCGAAGCACGCGAATATGAAGCAGCGCTCAACCTCTTCAAAGCCAACAAGATCAAGGACGCAGCGGTTGCTTTCGAGGCTTTCTCAAGGACGCACCCCGACAGCACGCTGACGCCGAATGCGCAGTACTGGCTCGGCAACGCACATTACTCGCTGCGCGACTGCAAGAAGGCCATCGACGCCCACCGAGTTGTTGTCAGCAAGTGGCCGCAGCACCCGAAGGCACCCGACTCACTGATCAACATCGCCACCTGTCAGCAAGAACTCGGTGACGCCAAAGGTGCCAAGCTGACGTTTGAAACAGTGCTTAGTAAGTACCCGGATAGTTCCGCAGCTGCTACGGCAAAGCAGCGCTTGAAGAAATAGCTGGGTCCCGCAAGAGCTGGCATCTTTCTCAGAGTATCTGCAAACACGTGGCGGAGCAGACGGCCGCTGGTTTTTTTAAACTCTTCTATCAACCAGCACTGCACGTATTGCTTTGGAGTAACATGCAGTACAAATAACCCTGTCGAGGATGCTACCATGACCGACGAACGCCGCCACCACTCCCGGATAGCATTTCACGCCCCTGCCCGACTGGTCTTTAGCGACAAAAGCATTGACGCCGTCGTCCTCGACATCTCGCTCAAAGGTGCGTTGATTGAACTACCGACCAACAAATCCGTTGAACAGGGCACTACCGGAACGCTGCACGTCATCCTCACAGAAATGGACGACCAGATCAGCATGTCCATACGCGTTGCCCATAACGAAGGTCATCATGCAGGCCTTCTCTGTCTTGCAATCGATATCGACAGCGTGACTCACCTGCGCCGTCTGGTCGAACTCAATCTCGGAGACCCGGAGCTTCTTGAGCGCGAACTTTCGGCACTGATCGCCGATTAGGTGCCGGGATGACTGAGGCTCCTCTGCTACCAACGCTATAGACCAGGCGCATTAGGCAATTTGATAGAAAATGCGTAAAAATCATACGTCCTCGTTGACAGGTCTCTGACCGGTCCCTATAATCCGGCGTTCCAGTTTTTCGGGTCGGTAGCTCAGCCGGTAGAGCAGCGGACTTTTAATCCGTTGGTCGGGAGTTCGAATCTCCCCCGACCTACCAAGGAAAACAAGCAAGGATTTTCGTGGGGCGTTAGCTCAGCTGGTAGAGCAGCGGACTCTTAATCCGTAGGTCGAGTGTTCGAATCACTCACGCCCTACCACGAATTCAAGCACTTAGCCTCGGCAACCGCCGGGGCTTTTTGCTTTCTGGCGTTCGTGTAATGCTGGTGTACGGTTTTGGCGTCAATACGCCGCCCTTTTTCCGAAGACACAGGCCACCCGCAGGCTGGTGATCGGATAATTTTGGACATCGTCAGCCACTACGATCACAAAGCACAAATAAAAAACGCCGGGATTTCTGCCGGCCTTGCGTTGTTGGCTGAAGAACCCCTTTGTTCAGTAGCTGGCGAACACGTATTCACGAAATAGCTTGTCTTACACACTTGGCAGACTGACCGAAAGTCTCAGCGAACAATCAAGGTGCGGCGTTCGGCAACGATGACAGTCTATTGTTCTGTTCGAATGCCAGTCCCCTGGTTGCTGGACAGAAAATGAAACTGGACTACGCAGGCGATCCCCGCTCCAGTTCACGCCGTTCCACCCGGCTCGGGGCAAAAGCGGCGATCAGACGCTCGTAGGCGGTACGCGCGGCGGAGCTATTGTCCTGACTGAAATTGCAGACGTATAGGTCGAGGGTGACCGCTTCGAGTTCCGGCCATGTATGCACGGCCAGATGCGATTCTGCAAGGATCACCGCACCGGTTGCACCGGCGGGCTCCAAGGTGCTGCCGAACTGATGAAAAATCTGCCCGACCGGCGTCAGCCCGGGAACTGAGCACACTGCCAGACACAGTTCGCGCAACGCCTCCACGCTATGCAGCAAACGTGGCTGGCAGCGGCAGTCGTGGAGTTCGGCGATGAGATGCAAACCGTTCATCGGGAGTCAGCTTAGCGAAGAAGTGAAGGGTTTTCCAAGGCGGCGCAATGTTCGTTCGGCCGCCAGAACGCCCCGGTATTGTGCCTCTTCAAACAGCGAGAAGCCACTGACATCGGCATGGGCAAAGCGTACGCGCTCGCCGTCAGCGGCAAACAGCCGGCGTGCCTCGCCCCAGATCAGCCCCGGAACCGGCCGCGCCATGGCGTGCGCGTTGCGGAAGACGTCGAGGCGTATCGTTACTTGCCGAATATCCGGATGCGGCCGCTCCAGTTCGGTGAGAATCTGTTCGGCCCAGCTTTCGCGAGACGTGGTCAGCAGCAGCGCCCTACCCTGTTGCGGCAACATCTGGCTCAAGGCGTGGTAGTAGGTGAATACGGTGGCGCCCGGACGCATCCGCATCTGCTGGTGCGTCGCCACCACGTAGCCAAGGCCGGGACTACCGTAGAGCACGTTATCCCAGGCCATGGACGTTCCCGCCCGGTCTTCCGGAAAACGCGACAAGGTCAGGTTGGCCACCAGCCAGGGCGCGTACGAAAAACTCCGTGCCGCCGCTTTCAAAGCATCGTAACCGGCAAAGACATAGGGAATCAGAAAGAGTGGTGCGGCCCAGATGAGTTGATCCGCCTCCAGCCGCAACGTGCGCTTTTCGCTGGACAGCCACAAATCAACGCTCACCCGGCCGGCCGTTTCGCTTACACGGAAAGCCGCCGCGCCCGCAAGCATCCGATCCCCGGCGCGGCTCTTGATGCCTTGCGTCAGCCCCTCAGCGAGCCAGGCATTGCCCCCCGGCGTGGTGAGCACGGTATCGGCTGCTGCATCCTGCGCCTCACCATCACGGCAGGCAAAGTAATGGATGCCTGCCCAGGCTGAAGTCTCGGCAATGCCTGTACCGTAGTCGTCACGGCAAGCGTAGTCGACGTACCAATGCAGATGTGGCGAATCGAGACCCTGCTCCAGTAACCAGTCGCGTATGGTTAAGGTGTCGAGCTTCAGCAGGTCAGGCGCCCGACTCGAAAACTCCATGGGCAGGGCAAACGCCCGGCGACTGTCATCGCGTCGCAGCTTGAAGACCTCCATCAGCGCATAAAAACGCTGATATTGCGCGCGCTCGGCAGCATCAACGCCGATCTGCGGCAACACGCCTTCCTGCCACCAGCCATTACGGTACAGCCGTTCCTGCGGCATGGCGCAAAGATAGCGCTCGTCGTAACGCGGACGCTCGGCGTACGGATCGCCTTGCAGGACGCCAAGCTCGGACAACAACTCGCGCACGGCCGTCGCCTCGCGCGTCGGCAACGGCAAATAGTGCGCGGCCAGCGGATAGGCGCAGATTTCGTTGCGCCCGGCACGGGAATTCCCGCCCACCTCGCTTTCAAGCTCAACCATGAGAAAGTCGTTGAAGCCGGACTTGGCCAGCTTCCAGCCCGCTGACAGTCCACCGATTCCGGCACCGATGATGGCAACCGGAATACGCCGCGTCTCGGAGGGTGGGGGAAAATTCGGCTCACGCAGCAGGTGGCCAAGATCAATCGACGCGCCGGATAACTCGCCTGGTGGCAGAGGCGGCTTGGCCGCACTGCCGCAGCCGGGAAGCGTAGTGAGACCGGCAACCGCCAGCGAGGCCAGGAAATCGCGACGATCCATGCTCAGGCGGGCCTCAACGCCGATGACGCGTGCTCATCGGCCTGTAGCCCAATGAATACGAGCATCTTCAATGCATGCACTGCGGCGAGCCA
>JAIFNM010000099.1 GCA_020047725.1 Betaproteobacteria bacterium | reverse complement strand
CGCCAGGTCGTCGATGAAGACGGCGCCTTTGGCACGCAGGTCGTCGCAGACAAACTTGTTGTGTACGACTTCGTGACGGACGTAAATCGGCGCGCCGAATTTTTCGATGGCGCGTTCAACGATGGCGATGGCGCGTTCGACACCGGCGCAGAAGCCGCGCGGGTTGGCAAGAAGGATTTGCATGGTTTTCGGTTTCGTTGATTTCGGCGGATCGAGTAGGCAGTTATGCTGAAATGAACTGAGGAACCGTCATTCCGGGTCAAGCCCGGAATGACGAAGCTTGGTGTCTATTTGTTTTAACACGAACAATTACTGCTTTGAAGCGTCGTGACTCGTTTCGACCGTGTTGCTGGCAACAGGTTTCGTCGCGAATTGATCCCAGACCAGGAGAATGGCGCCAAGGGTGATTGCCGAGTCGGCAACGTTGAACGCAGGCCAGTAGTAGCCCGCCACGTGCCACTGGATGAAATCGACCACCGCGCCGAAACGGATGCGGTCGATGACGTTGCCCAGCGCACCGCCGAGAATCATCGTGAGCGCCAGCGAGAGCCGGAATTCACCGACATGGCGGCGCAGCAGGGTGACGATCCAGCCCGAGACACCGAGCGCCAGCACGGTGAAGAACCAGCGCTGCCAGCCACCGGCGTCGGACAGGAAACTGAAGGCGGCACCGGGGTTGAAGGTCAGCACCCAGTTGAAAAATGGCGCCACGTAGCGCGAATCACCGGGTTGAAGCACACCGAGAACCAGCCATTTGCTGGTCTGATCGAGAAAGATGATCGCGCCGGCCAGCCAAAGCCAGGATTTGATATTACGCGCAGGCACGTGATTCGCCCTCGCCATGCAGGTTGCTCACGCAACGGCCACAGATTTCCGGATGCTTGGCATCGGTACCGACGTCCTCGCGCACATGCCAGCAACGCTCGCATTTGGCGTGACTGAGCGCTGAGCATTCAAGCTTCTCCTCTGCACTGCGAACGAGGCTGGTCTTCGAGCAGATAAGGACAAAACGCAGGTCGTCGCCAAGCGAGGCGAGGATGTCGTGCTTTTCGCCATCGGCGTGAATCTGCACTTCGGCTTGCAGCGACGAGCCGATTTTGCCGGCGACGCGGAGTTCTTCAAGGGCACGCGTTACATCGGCGCGGTAGCCGCGAATCTTGGTCCATTTGTCGAGCAACACGGCTTCGTCAGCGACGGCCGGCAGCGCTTGCCAGGTTTCCAGCATGATTGACTGTTTAGTGCTGCTGATCGTTTGCCAGACTTCCTCGGCGGTAAACGAGAGGATCGGTGCCATCAGCTTCACGAAGGTCTGCGTGATGTGCCACAGCGCGCTTTGTGCCGAACGGCGTGCCTTGGAGTCGACAGCGGTGGTGTACAAACGGTCCTTGAGAATGTCGAGGTAGAAACCGCCGAGGTCTTCCGAGCAGAAGCTTTGCAGCGCCTGCACGACGCGGTGGAACTCGTATTTGCCGTAGTCGGCTTCGCACTGGACCTGCATCTGCCGCGTCATGGCCATTGCGTAGCGGTCGATTTCAAGCCATTGCTCGGGCGGCGACAAATCCTTGCCAGCATCGAAATCCGAGGTGTTGGCGAGCAGGAAGCGCAGCGTATTGCGGATGCGGCGATAGGATTCGACCACGCGCTTGAGGATTTCGTCCGAAATGTTGAGTTCGCCCGAGTAGTCGGTGGCGGCGGTCCACAGGCGCAGGATGTCGGCGCCAAGCGTGTCGGAAATCTTTTGCGGAGCGATGACGTTGCCTTTTGACTTGGACATCTTCATGCCTTTGCCGTCGACCACGAAGCCATGCGTCAGCAGCGCTTTGAACGGGGCGCGGCCGTCGATGGCACAGCCAGTCAGCAATGAACTCTGGAACCAGCCGCGATGCTGGTCGGAGCCTTCGAGGTAAAGATCGGCCGGATAGTTGAGCTGGGCCTGATGTGAACCGCGCAGCACGCTGGAGTGCGTCACACCGGAGTCGAACCATACGTCCAGTGTGTCGCTCATCTTGCGGTAGTGCGCGGTTTCGTCGCCCAATAGTTCTTTGGGATCGAGCGAGAACCAGGCTTCGATGCCCGCCTTCTCAACGCGCAGGGCGACTTCTTCGATCAGTTGCGGGGTGCGCGGATGCAGCGCGCCAGTTTCCTTGTGCAGGAAGAAGGGGATTGGCACGCCCCAGTTGCGCTGGCGCGAAACGCACCAGTCCGGGCGGGTCTTCATCATGGCTTCAAGACGGGCGCGACCCCAGGCCGGGAAGAACTGCGTTTCATCGACGGCACGTTCGGCGATCCAGCGCAGCGTGGCCGAATCTTCCTTGTCCTTGTGATCCATGCCGATGAACCATTGCGTGGTGGCGCGGAAGATGATCGGCGTTTTGTGGCGCCAGCAGTGCGGGTAGCTGTGCGTGATGCGTTCCTGCTTGAGCAGACGGCCCTTGACTTCGAGTTCCTGCAGGACCAGCGGATTGGCTTCCCAGACGGTTTTCCCGGCCAGCGGCGAGACCGACATGGCGGGCGTATTGGCGAGGAACTTGCCATCGTCGCCAACCGGGTTAACCACCGGCAGACCATAGACCTTGCCGATCTGGTAGTCGTCGGCGCCGTGCGCCGGGGCGGTATGTACGAGGCCGGTACCGGCTTCGAGGGTGACGTGCGTGCCGCAGATGATGGAAACGTCGCGTTCCTGAAAAGGATGCTTGAGCAGCACGTGTTCGAGTGACTTACCCTTGGTGGAGCCGATGACCGTGCCTTCCAGACCGTAGCGCTTGAGGCAGGCGTCGGCCAGTTCGCGCACGAGAATCAGCGAGCCCTTGGGGGTGTCGATCAGGTCGTAGTTGAAATCGGGGTGAGCACTAACTGCTTCGTTGGCTGGCAGGGTCCATGGCGTCGTTGTCCAGATCACGGCAAATGCCGGGGCGCGCAGATGGGTCAGGCCGAAAGCCTTGGCGACTTTTTCGGCATGGTTGGGATGTACTTCGAACGCGACGTCGATGGCTGGGGAGTTCTTGTCCTCGTGTTCGACTTCGGCCTCAGCGAGTGCCGAGCCACAATCCAGACACCAGTTGACCGGCTTCAGGCCCTGATAGAGGTAGCCCTTTTCCAGAATCTTGCCAAGTGAGCGGATCTCGTCGGCTTCGGTCTTGAAGGCCATCGTCAGATAGGGGTTGTCCCATTCGCCGAGAACGCCGAGGCGGATGAAGTCCTTTTTCTGGCGCTCGACCTGTTCACCGGCAAAGGCGCGGGACAGCGCGCGTACCTTGTCGCCGGCGATGTGCTTGCCGTGCAGCTTCTCGATCTGGTGTTCGATCGGCAGGCCGTGGCAGTCCCAGCCGGGAACGTAGGGCGCATCATAACCGGCCAGCGTCTTGGAGCGGACGATGATGTCCTTGAGAATTTTATTGACCGCGTGGCCGATGTGGATGTCACCGTTGGCGTAAGGCGGTCCGTCGTGCAGCACGAAAAGCGGACGCCCCTTCGACGCCTCGCGAATCTGCTCATAGAGCTTTTTTTCCTGCCAGGCCGCAACCCATAGCGGCTCGCGCTTGGCGAGGTCGCCGCGCATCGGGAAGGGCGTGTCGGTAAGGTTAAGTGTGTTTTTGTAGTCAGCCATTTATGAAAATCCACCACAGAGGCACAGAGGCACAGAGGAAACGCAGAGAAAATCAAAATCCATTTGCGATTCGCTTGATGCCTTTATGCAGTACTTCAACGTTAAAATTAATAAGTAAGCCAAGTCGCTTATCCGTGAGTTTAAGGTAAGTTAAAACTTGGGCGGAATGAATGGGCAATAATTGTTCTACCGCCTTGCTCTCAATCACTACAGTGTCTTCGACAATGAAATCAAGCCGGTAGGCGTTTTCTACCATGATACTTTTGTAGCGAAGCGGGATCGATACCTCGCGAATGGCATTCAGGCCGCAATTCTTTAACTCAATCGCTAAGCATTCTGAATAAGCATTTTCAAGTAAACCTGGCCCCAGTTCGCGATGGACGCGAATGGCCGCTCCAATCACACTTTCAGTCAGAGCATTTAGTTCTTCGACTGTCTTTCTCTGCGTCACCTCTGTGCCTCTGTGCCTCTGTGGTGGAAGTAATCTTTCCCTTCCGCAACATCTTTCGCAATCTGTGCTTTCAGCGCGTCGAAGTTGGGGAATTTCATTTCGTTGCGCAGCTTGTGCAGGAAGCGGACGTTGAGATGAGTGCCGTAGATGTCGCGGGCGAAGTCGAACAAGTGAATTTCGAGAAGCGGCTGCATTGTCTGGTTGATACTCGGGCGGAAACCGAGATTGGCCACGCCTTTGAGCGTGAGGCCGTCAATACCTCTGACTTCGACGGCAAAGACGCCCAAGAGCGGTGGCCGATCATGCTTGATGCGGATATTGGCCGTGGCGAACCCGAGCTGGCGACCGACCTTGTCGCCATGAACGACGCGGCCATCGATCGAGTAGGGGCGGCCGAGAAGTTCAGCAGCGCGGTCCAGTCGCCCACTGGCCAGTGCGTTACGTACAGCAGAGCTCGATGCGCGTTCGCCTTCAAGCGTGACGCAGCCCATGGCTTCGACCTGAAAACCGAAATTTTCTCCGGCCTCGCGCAGCATGGAAAAGTTGCCGCGACGGCCGGCACCGAAGCAGAAATCGTCGCCGATCATCAGGTGTTTGATACGTGCGCTTTTGACGAGGATACGTTCGATGAATTCTTCGGCCGAAAGCGCTGCAAAGCGCGCATTGAAGTGGCAGACATACGCCAGTTCAACGCCTTCGTCGGCGATTAGTTCGAGCTTTTCGCGCAGCGTCGACAGGCGGGCTGGTGCCGTTTCCGGCGAAAAGAACTCACGTGGATGCGGTTCGAAGGTGAGCGCCGCCGGCAGCAGGTTTTCTCGGGTCGCCGTCTCTTTCAGGCGGACAAGCAACGCGCGATGGCCAAGGTGAACGCCATCAAAATTACCGATGGTAAGCACCGTTGCGCTGGGCGCTGTTTGCGAGAAGCCGCGATATACAAGCATTGGAATGAGTTGCCTGGGAGAAAACGGAAAAGGGCTGAATTATAACGGTTTTTGGGGTGCTTTTTTAACGTGGCGAGATCAACGGGAGGGTTATCGCTTCAAGAAACTTAACGTCCACCGCAAAGGCGCAAAGAAGAAAAGTGATCGCAAAGATAGGAGCTGGACTTTGCAATTATTGCTTCGGCCCGCAAAAGCATGAAGTCGTCACCCCGGCGAAATTCCTGGGTCCGGTAGGTGAATCCTAGCCAGTACTGGATACCGGGCGCTGCATTCCCTTCGGTCACCTTCGGCGGTGTGACGGGAATTTCTTACTTCATCGGGCCGAAGCAATAATTGTATTTCTTTGCGTTACCTTTGCTTTTCCTTTGCGCCTTTGCGGTGGATTGTCGGCGAATGCAATGGCCTGCAAGGCATATGATTCGCCATTCTTCAGCATCAATGCCGTGGAAGCCAATGTTTATGAGGGTCTCGGAGCATGCACGGGGGGAATGCCGTATTTGTTGGCCTGCAGGCCATTCGTTTCCGAGCAACAAGATCCGCCCACAATGGAACTGACTTATACTCTTTGCCGTCAGAGGGCGCGGGCGGGACCTGGCCCTCTTTTCTTTCCGGGATGTGGAACTGGGCACCAATGAGTCAAGCGAATTGCTATCACTGCGGGTTGCCGGTTCCGGTCGATGTCGAGTTGTCGGTAGTCATTGATGCCAAACCGCAACCGATGTGCTGCATTGGTTGTCAGGCAGTTGCCCAGGCGATTGTCGATAACGGTCTGGCCGACTACTACCGCAATCGCGATGCCTTGCCTGACTCGCAGCGCGAGGCCTTGCCGTCCATTCTCGATGGACTGAAGCTCTATGACCATGTGGATTTTCAGCAGAGCTTCGTGCGCAAACTGGGCGAATCGGAGCGCGAGGCGTCGCTGATCATCGAGGGCATCACCTGCGCGGCGTGTATCTGGCTTAACGAGCAGCACGTGGCAAAGCTCCCCGGCGTGATCGGCGTCGAGATCAACTTCGCGACGCGGCGCGCCAGGGTGCGCTGGGATGAAACCCGGATAAAGTTTTCCGATATTCTGGCGGCCATCGCCGCCATTGGCTATCGCGCCCATCCTTACGATGTGGCGAAGCACGAGGAGTTGGCACGCAAGGAGCGGCGCAGCGCCTTGTGGAGGGTGTTCGTGGCCGGTTTCGGCATGATGCAGGTGATGATGTACGCCGTCCCGGTCTATGTTGCTGGCGTGGGCGATATGGCGCCGGATATTGAATCGCTGTTGCGCTGGGCAAGCATGTTGTTGACCATTCCCGTGGTGCTTTATTCGGCGGCGCCTTTCTTCCGTGGCGCCTGGCGCGACCTCCGGTTGCGTCGGGTCGGTATGGATGTGCCGGTCGCGCTGGGCGTTGGCGCTGCCTTTACTGCCAGCGTTTGGGCGACCTTGACGGCGTCCGGCGAAGTCTATTTCGATTCAGTGACCATGTTTGTTTTCTTCCTGCTTGGCGGGCGTTTTCTTGAGATGACGGCCCGGCAACGTGCCGTGAGTGTGACTGAAGCGCTGGCCCGGCTGATGCCCGCACTTGCTGCGCGCGTAGTTGGCTACCCCCAGGATCGTTCCTTAGAGCAGATCATGGCGGTTGAATTGCGTCCTGGCGATGTCGTGCTGGTCAAGCCCGGCGAGACTATTCCGGCCGACGGCCATGTTATCGAGGGCGTAAGTTGCGCCAACGAAGCGCTGCTGAGCGGCGAAAGCGCGCCCGTTGCCAAGCAACCGGGATCGGTAGTTACCGGCGGTGCCGTGAATGTGGAAAGCCCTTTGTTCATCAAGGTTGAGCAGGTCGGTGAAGCGACGCGACTATCGGCGATCATCCGCCTGATGGAGCGCGCGGCAATGGAAAAACCGCGCATCGTGGAAATGGCCGACCGCATTGCCGGCCGTTTCATTCTGGCGCTATTGCTTGTTGCCGCAGCCGTGGCGATTGCGTGGTACTTCATTGACCCGGCGAAGGCCCTGTGGATCACGGTGTCTGTGCTGGTAGTGACGTGTCCGTGCGCCTTGTCGCTGGCCACACCGGTGGCGCTGACTGTCGCCAGCGGCGCCATGGCGCGTGCCGGTCTGCTGGTGACGCGCAGTCACGCCGTAGAAACGCTGGCACGAGCTACGCATTTTGTCTTCGACAAGACTGGAACACTGACCACCGGGCAGATGAAATTGTTGGAGATACTGCCGCTGGGGCCGCTTGATCGGGGCGCGTGTCTGGCACTCGCTGCCGCCATTGAGCAAACGTCTGAGCATCCGATTGGGGTGGCGTTGCGCGCGGTAGCGGCGGAGCTTGTCCTGCCTGTTCTGGCCGAAGTGTCCAATGAGCCGGGCTGCGGGATGGAGGCGCTCCATCGCGGGTACCCGGCTCGTATCGGGCGTCCGGACTATGTGTCTGCGCTGTTCGGCCAGCTCTTGCCTGAATCGGCGCTTTCTTTTGTTGCGAGCGGCGATACCGTGATTGCGCTGGGCGATGATACGGGCTGGCTGGCGCTGTTTCGCTTCGGAGACGAAATCCGGCCGCAGGCCGGCGCGATGATTGCCAAACTGCGTGCCGATGGGCGGCAGGTCTCCCTGCTCTCCGGTGACGCAGCGCCCGTCGTCTTCAAGGTGGCGAAGGCGCTGGGTATTGAAGAGGTCGAAGCGGGCGTTTCGCCGCAGGGAAAACACGACTATGTCAGCCGCCTGCAGGCGGGTGGGGCCATCGTGGCGATGGTTGGCGACGGGGTCAATGATGCCCCGGTGCTGGCCCAGGCGCAGGTCTCGATTGCCATGGGCGGGGGCTCGCAGCTGGCGCGAACTCAGGCCGATCTGATCCTGCTGTCGGAAAATCTCGATCATCTGTGCCAGGGCTTTTTTGTCGCGCGCCGCTCGCTGCGCATTATCAGGCAGAACCTGGCGTGGTCTTTCGTCTACAACTTCATTGCGCTCCCGTTGGCGATGGTTGGTTTCGTCACGCCGTGGATGGCTGGTATCGGGATGTCGGGCAGTTCGCTGCTGGTGGTACTCAATTCATTGCGCTTGCAACAACGCGGGGAACTTTGATGGAAATCATGTATCTCCTGATACCCGTTTCGATTGTTCTGGTGTTTCTTATCGGCGCGCTGTTCTGGTGGTCCTTGCGCAGCGGGCAGTACGATGACCTTGAAGGGCCGGGATACCGCGTGTTGATGGACAAGGACGGGCCGGAGAAAAAGCAAGGAGAAGGATCGTCAGAGGGCGGATCTGAGGCGTCGCGTTCACAATAATAAACACGTTATGCTGAGGTGAATTTTCGGGTTTATGAGAAGCCCCCTCGCGGAAAATGCTGATGGATTTTTTGCGCTCCTTGCCCTATTGTAAATGCTGGATTCCAACGGTTGCGCAATGTATCGATCAAGCAGTTCTTGCTCACTGCGCAAGTAGTGATTGAATGAACTAGCAAAAAATGTGTAATTCAATCTGACTTGATCTATATCAAAAATTTGTTTTGTGGTTAAAATAACATCGTTAGCGATGCGGTTTCAGGGGCGCTTAAAAGCGGCTTGGTTTGTATCTGGTGTTCTCAATAAAAAGCGAGGTGGGTCCATGTCGGAAACTCAATCAACGTACAACTACAAGGTTGTGCGCCAATTCACCGTAATGTCAGTGATCTGGGGCATTGTCGGCATGCTGGTCGGTGTGATCATCGCCGCACAGCTTGTCTGGCCAGAGCTGAACTATGGCTTCTTGCATTTTGGGCGCTTGCGTCCCTTGCATACCAACGCGGTGATCTTTGCCTTTGGCGGTTGTGCGCTGATGGGGAGTTCGCTTTATGTGGTGCAGCGAACCTGCCATACCCGTCTTTTCTCCGATGGTCTGGCGGCCTTCGTTTTCTGGGGTTGGCAACTGGTCATCCTCCTGGCGGCCATCACCTTGCCGCTGGGTCTCACGCAGGGCAAGGAATACGCCGAGCTTGAATGGCCGATCGATATTCTGATTGCGCTGGTCTGGGTGGCTTATGCGGTCGTCTTCTTCGGCACGATTGCCAAGCGAAAGGTGACACACATCTATGTCGCCAACTGGTTCTACGGCAGCTTCATCCTGGCGGTTGCTCTGTTGCATATCATCAATAGCGCCGCAATCCCGGTATCGCTGACCAAGTCCTACTCGGCCTACGCTGGTGTTCAGGATGCGATGGTTCAGTGGTGGTACGGCCACAACGCCGTGGGTTTCTTCCTGACTGCCGGCTTCCTCGGCATGATGTACTACTTCGTGCCGAAACAGGCCGAACGCCCAGTGTATTCGTACCGGCTGTCAGTGGTGCACTTCTGGGCGCTGATCTTTACCTACATGTGGGCGGGTCCTCACCATCTTCACTACACCGCGCTGCCGGACTGGACGCAATCGGTCGGCATGATCTTCTCGCTGATCCTGCTGGCACCGTCGTGGGGTGGCATGATCAACGGCATCATGACGCTGTCGGGCGCCTGGCATAAGCTGCGCGACGATCCGATCCTTAAGTTCCTGATCACCTCGCTGTCCTTCTACGGCATGTCGACCTTCGAAGGCCCGATGATGTCGATCAAGACGGTCAATGCGCTGTCGCATTACACCGACTGGACGGTTGGTCACGTGCATTCCGGCGCTCTGGGCTGGGTGGCGATGGTGTCGATCGGCACCATCTACTATCTCCTGCCGCGCCTCTTTGGTAAACCCGAGATGAATAGCGTCAAGCTGATTACGGTGCACTTCTGGGTGGCTACGATCGGCGTTGTGCTCTACATCGCCTCGATGTGGATTGCCGGCGTGATGCAGGGCTTGATGTGGCGTTCGGTCAATTCCGACGGCACGCTGGCCTACAGCTTTGTCGAATCGGTCAAAGTGTCCTATCCGTTCTGGGCGATCCGCTTCCTGGGTGGCCTGCTCTTCCTGTCGGGTATGTTGATCATGGCCTACAACATGTTCAAGACCATGGCTGGTGGTAGTACGGTCGATGCGCCCGTGCTGGTTCCTGCTGGTCAACACGCATAACAGGGAGGCTCCAATAAAATGAAACTTACACATGATTCGATAGAACGTAACGTCGCCTTGCTGGTCATCCTGACCGTGCTGGTGGTCAGTGTTGGCGGCCTGCTGGAAATTGTTCCACTGTTTTTCCAGAAATCGACAACAACGCCGGTTGAGGGCTTGAAGCCTTACGATCCAGTACGCCTCTCCGGGCGCGACATCTACATCCGCGAAGGCTGTTTCCTTTGCCATTCGCAGATGATTCGGCCGTTCCGTGCTGAAACCGAGCGCTACGGGCATTACTCGGTCGCCGGCGAGTTCGTGTATGACCACCCCTTCCAGTGGGGGTCCAAGCGGACCGGCCCGGATTTGCATCGGGTTGGGGGTCGTTACTCGGATGAATGGCAGCGTGCTCACCTGACCAATCCGCGTGATGTGGTTCCCGAGTCCAACATGCCAGCTTTTGCCTGGCTGGCCAAGAATCCGGCGGATGCTGCCGGGGTTCCAGACAAGATGCGTGCCCTGCGCAAAGTCGGTGTGCCCTATACCGATGAGGAAATCGCCGGAGCCAGCAAACTGGTCGAAGGAAAAACCGAAATGGACGTTCTGATCGCCTATCTACAGGGAATGGGGATCGAACTGAAAGGCGCCAAGTAAAGCCATGGATATCAACGATCTGCGATCCATCGTCACGGTGGTCTCCATGCTGACCTTCTTGGGTATCGTCTGGTGGGCTTACGGTGTAAAGAGCAACAAACAGCGCTTTGCAGAAGCTGCCAATTTGCCGTTTGCGGATGAGGAAGCGGAACGAGTTGAACTCGGCCTTCCTTCCCGCAATGAACAAAGGAAAACATCATGAGCGATTTTGTAAATGAGTTCTGGAACTGGTACGTCATCCTGATCGTACTGGTCAGCATCATTGCCTGCGGCGTCTTTCTCTGGTCGCAAGGCATTCACCATCCGGCCAGTGAGGAAACGACCGAAACCACGGGGCACGTGTGGGATGAAACGCTTGCGGAGTACAACAATCCCTTGCCGCAGTGGTGGAAGTGGCTGTTCTACGGAACGGTTGTTTTTGCCCTGGTTTATGTGGCGCTTTATCCCGCGTTGGGACGTTTTCCGGGGATCTTCAACTGGTCAACTGCTGGCGAGCACCAGAAGGAGGTTGAAAAAGTCGATGCTCAGGTCAAACCCTTGTTCGATAAATACCTGAAAATGGACCTGAAGGCGGTGGCGGCCGACAAGGACGCAATGGAAATGGGTGGCCGTCTGTTCCAGACCTATTGCGTGCAGTGCCATGGTGTTACGGGCCAGGGTGTACTGGGCAAGGGTTTTCCCAATCTTACCGACAAGGATTGGCAGTGGGGAGGCGAACCGGAGCAGATCGTCGAGACCCTCAACAATGGCCGCGTTGGCATGATGCCGCCTTACGGCGGCAATCCGGAAGCTGTTGGCGGTGAAGCGGGTGCCAAGGAGATCGCGAACTACGTGCGCTCGTTCTCCGGCCTGACTCACAATGCCGATCTGGCGACCAAGGGCAAGGCAAGGTTCGAGGCGATCTGCTTTGCCTGCCACGGTCCGGACGGCAAGGGAATGCAAGCCCTTGGCGCGCCGAACTTGACGGACAAGGTGTGGCTGTACGGTAGTTCCGAGGCGAAGATTGTTGAGACCATCGTTATGGGACGTACCAACCAGATGCCGGCTTGGAAAGATTTCCTTGGCGAAGGCAAGATTCATCTGTTGGCGGCCTACGTGCTCAATTTGAGCGCAGGCGGCGAGAAGAAGTAATACCTCACTGGACGGGGCAACGCGAGTTGCCCCGTTTTTCCTTTTGAAGCATGGAAAAGAATCTGATTCGTGCCACAATTGCATGTGTTCCCGTATGGAATATTAGAGTAACGTGTAATTCTGAAATGGATTAGGGTGAGCAGTCATGAGCAACGAAGTAAAAAAAGCAGTCAAGCCGATCGTCATCAATACCGACGGGCTGTACGAGAAACGCAAGAAGGTTTACGTCAGAAGCGTAAAAGGCTTTTTTGACAAATGGCGCTGGGCCTTGGTTTTTATTACCCAGGCCTGGTTTTACGGGATGTGCTGGATTGACTGGGGCGGTCGCCAAGCGGTCCTGTTCCATCTGGTCGAGCGGAAGTTTTATATCCTGGGCATGGTCTTCTGGCCGCAGGATGCGATCTACCTGGCGATACTGCTGGTAATTTCAGCCTATGCCTTGTTTCTCGTAACCGCCATTGGTGGTCGTCTGTTCTGTGGTTACGCCTGTCCACAAACGGTTTATACCGAAATCTTCATGTGGATCGAGCGCAAGATCGAGGGCGAGCGGCCGGCACGGATGAAGCTTGATGCCCAGCCGATGTCCACCCGAAAGTTCTGGCTCAAGTTTGCCAAACATGCGTCGTGGGCTGTGGTTGCTCTGTGGACCGGGTTTACGTTTGTCGGATACTTCACGCCGATCAAGGAACTGGCACACTCCATACTCACGCTGTCGCTGGATGGGTGGGGGTTGTTCTGGGTTCTTTTTTACTCGGTTTTCCTTTACATGATGGCCGGTTTCATGCGCGAGCAGATGTGCAAGTATCTGTGCCCCTATGCGCGCTTTCAGGGAGTAATGTTTGATCCCGATACGCTGATCATCACTTATGATCCGGAGCGCGGTGAACCGCGCGGCTTGCGCAAGAAGAATGCTGATCCCGAAGCGCCAAAGCTAGGCGACTGCATCGATTGCAACATCTGCGTCCAGGTTTGCCCGACGGGGATTGATATCCGCGATGGCCTTCAACTCGAATGTATCGCTTGCGCCGCCTGTATCGATGCCTGCGATGAGGTGATGGACAAGGTGGGTACGCCGCGTGGGCTGATTCGCTATTCCACCGAGAACGCGCTTGCCAAGCGCTATTCGGCGCGCGACATCCTGAAGCATCTATTGCGACCGCGAACGCTTCTGTATTCATCGATTCTGTTGGCGATCATCGTCGCGGCAACGTGGAGCCTGGCAACGCGCATTCCGCTCAAGGTCGATATCCTGCGTGACCGTTCAGCGCTATACCGCGTGGGGGATGATGAGCGTATCGAGAACGTTTTCACCCTGCGCGTGATGAACACCGACGAGGCCGCGCATCGTTATTCAATCAATGTGAGCGGAATTGATGGAATCGATCTCGTCGGCGAGCGGATCGTCGAGGTGCCAGCTGCGTCCAACAAGAGCTTTCTGGTTGTTGCTGCTGTTGAGGAAGGCGCTGCGCCCAAGGGTTCCAATAAAATCCTGTTTGATATTCAAGCGATGAATCACGACACGATTGCCGTTCACGAAAAGACAACTTTCTTCATGCCATGAATACAAAACGTACCGAAGCCGCTCAACCCTGGTATCGCCATTCCTGGCCGTGGATCCTCATGGCCGGGCCGTTTGTCGTCGTCGTAGCCGGCGTGATTACCACCTATCTGGCAATCACGAGCAACGACGGCCTGGTTGACGACGACTATTACAAGCAGGGTCTGGCAGTGAATCAGGTAACGGCGCGTGACCAGCTTGCCGTCAAGCTGGGCTTGCAAGCCGAGGTGATGCTGAACGTCGAGGGCGAGAAAATCCGGGTTTTGTTGCGTGGCAAACCGGATGCCGTTCTGCCGGAAGCAATCAATTTCCGCGCAGTCCACCCAACCCGTGCCGGAGTCGATCAAGTCGTACTCATGCGTGCCGAAGGTGCCGGGTCCTATTCGGGAAGAATCAGTACGCCTCTGAAGGGGCGTTGGCATATCGCGCTGGAAGACGAGAAAAGCGAATGGCGTTTGACTGGCGACTGGAACGTTGAAAAGAACGCATCGCTTCAATTGCCGGATGAAGCGAAAGCAGCGGCGGATCCCGGCGTCGAGTCTGATAACAAGGGGAGGTGAGGTATGGCCTGGAATTTGTTGTTTACAAGTGATATCGGGCTTTTCAGCCTGATTGGTCTCGCGTTCATTATTGGCATGGCGATCTGGTTTGCACGCTTCTACAACCGGAAAATGCTTGAGGACGAGGAAAGAGTCAGGAAATTGCGGTAGGTAAAACCCGCAAGTTGCCGAGATCACCAGCAATGAAGCCCCTGCCAGGTAACAGGCCGGGGCTTTGTAGTTAAATCATCCAGCGCTCTGGCCTGTCATGAGTAACTGGATTTGAGCAATAAGCTGTTCTTCAGGGTACGGTTTTCCAAGAACAACATTGACTCCCGATTCCTGGGCTTCTTTCCGTAGAGACTCATTGTCGGCGGTGATCATGATGATCGGGATGCCGGCTGTACGAGCGTGACCACGCAGGTGTCGCACCAACTCCATTCCGCCCATGCCTGGCATATCAAGGTCGGTAATGAGCAGGTCGGGTATCGAGGTCTCGATTTGTCGAACTGCGTCCAGTCCGTCTTCGGCCATCACCACCTGATAATTGTGTGCGGAAAGCAATCGACCGGTCTTGACTCGCACGACCTTGGAGTCGTCAGTCACCATTATCACTGTTTGTTCTGGGGCCTTGGTCTTCGACTCAGATTCTGAAGCGGTCGCGTCAAGAATCTGATGCTGTGTTTCCTCTTTGCGACGTGCCTCGATTTCGGCCTGGCGATCGGCTTCTCGGCGCGTTTCTTCTTCGGCTTTTAGCTGTTCAGCCTCGATGCGAGCAGCGTCTTCAGTGGCTTGGCGTTCAGCCTCGGCGCGCGCTGTCTCATCAATCTTTCGCGGTGCCACGAGGTATTCCGGTGGCTCGGGGGGCTGTTTCCTGGGTTTGCGGCAACCCATGACAGAGCGCCGCAACAGAAGTACGGCAAGCACACCAGAAGCGATCAACAACAAGGTTTTTTTGGATGACATAAGAGTTATCTCTCGTTCTTGCCTACTACCCGGAATTCTGTGAACGCATCTGTCGGGCCACTCCGGGCTGGGATGCCATACTGAAGTTAGAGAATGATAATGCTTTTCGTCGATGCTTATTTGGTCAGTTTCGGCAAATCGTTCGTGCTTTCCGAACTGGCACTATCGGACGCTATAAGTGGCGACGCTATTGTGCTTGGCATGCAATCAGCAAGTTCCTTGTTTTTCTCGTGTGGCCCGATGCGCAGGGCCTTGCCATTGAGCAGGGCATTCGCCAGTTTGTGGTGGGCGCTATTCAGGATGTTGCCGATGGTCTGGCGCGACACGCCCATCTGCTCGGCGGCATCCGCCTGATAGAGGCCCTCCAGATCCGTCAGGCGCATCGCCTCCAGTTCATCCATTCCAAGTACGATTTCTTCCAGTTCGCGCATTGGAATGCCGACCGGCTTGAAGTAGCTGGCCGCAGGTACGCAGCAGATATGCCGGGTTTTTACTGGGCGTGCCATGCTCAGACTCCTGCTTTCTCGACGCTGCTTCGAAGTTGTTGGCGGATAGGCGCCGCTTCGTCGCTAGTCAAATAGGCCAGCGTGGTCGCCGGGACGTAGTCGCTCAGCTGCGCCAGATCGTCGTGCGCCAGCAGTTCCCGCACCCGAGAGGCACTGATGACACCCGTGGGGGCTTGTTTTCGCTCGACGACGACAAACTCGATGCCATAAACTGGCAGAAGGCGCTTCATTGTTTCGTTGTAGCCGTCGGTCAGCTTGCAGTTCGGCTCGGTGCCAACGAAACGCCGGGTGATGCCGAAGAACGGCGCGATTTGCGAGGCGAACAGGGTGACGTCAAGTTCCATCTGAATGCGGGCAACCGGATCGTCCTTCTTGAGGAAATAAGTCGGGAAGGTCGCGCCGCTGACGATATAGCGTGACGTATCGAGTACGAGCACATTGCCAAGATCGCGCAAACCTTCCTTGACCAGACGGTAGCGGACATCGAAGGGGAAGATCGAGCGATCCTCCTTCACCACGAAGACATACAGATTGTCGACCTGCCTGGCGGCTGTTTCCAGCAGGAATCGGTGGCCATTGGTAAACGGATTGCAGTTGACCACGACAGCGCCGTTAATCCCCGGCCGGATCAATGAGCGATTCGATTCGAGCCAGTTCCGGAGACCCTTGCCGTACTCCAGAAGCGCGACTTTTTCCTGATTGGCAAGGAGCGTAAAGTTCAACGCTTGGAAGGTTGTCGAGTACTCCGGTTTGGTAAACACAAACAGGGAGTCGAAGCCGGCAGCAAAGCCGGACGAAACGAGCCCGGTCAGGACCTCTCCGAGAATCGAACCGCCCTTGTAGGCAGGATCGACGGCCAGCATCTTCAGGATGTTTC
>JAIFNM010000192.1 GCA_020047725.1 Betaproteobacteria bacterium | reverse complement strand
GATCAGAGCAAGAAAATGGTTCATCAGATGCAGGACCAACTGAAGAATCAGACCTTGAACATGTTTTCTGGTTTTCAGATGCCTGGGTTCGCACCCGAAGACCCAAAAAAGCCAAACAACGCCGACAAGTAGTTCGGTTCTCCGCAGTTCTTTGAAGACCTTCCCGAGACTATCGATTTTTGTTGGCCGCTTGAGGCGGTTATCTTGGTTTCGCGAGCACCCAAGGAGTCCATCGTGCCTGGTGCCTATGCTCATATCACTCTCGTTAATCTGGCCCGGGAACCTGCGCGTTTGGATGCCGGGCCGGGCATGCCTAAGCCCGCAGGATTGGCGCTTGGCCGCTGGTTCAAGTTCTGCGAGCTGGGTGCCGTGAGCCCGGACTATCCGTATCTGGCGATCCGTGCTCAAGGCGCCGCCGCCTGGGCTGACCTGATGCATTACAAGCATACCGGTGAAATGGTGAAAGCCGGTGTCGAAACGGTTAAGAACTTGACCGGTGGCGTCCGGGACAAAGCGTTTGTCTGGCTTTTGGGTTACGCAGCCCACGTGATCACCGACTCTACAATTCACCCGGTCGTTGAACTCAAGGTTGGCCCATACGCGCAGAACAAGACTGCCCACCGAATTTGCGAGATGCACCAGGATTCCTACGTTTTCAACCGGCTGAATCTGGGCAATGTGGGTGTGGCTGAATACTTGAAGTCCGGGATCAAACTCTGTTGTATGGCCGACGGAACGCTCGATCCCGCCATTGTGGTCCCTTGGCGGACCATGCTGAGTCGTTGCCATGTCCAACAAATTCTTAGCAGTACTCCGGACATTGATCGTTGGCACAAGGGTTTCACATCGGTCCTTGACGTGGGCGAGGAGGGCTATCGTCTGGTGCCCATCGCCCGACATGTCGCCGTCGATTGCGGCCTGACCTATCCGCTGTTCAAGGAAGTAGATCGCAAGGCGTATATCGACAGCCTCCAGACGCCACACGGTCTGCATACCTATGATGAAGTCTTCGATAAGGCGCTTCGCCACGTGGTTGAAGGCTGGCATCTGATTGCGGAGGCCGTTTTCGGCAACAGTACTGCTTACCAGACGGCATTCTGGGACTGGAATCTCGATACGGGCCGGGATGGCAATAACACAATCGTTCTTACGATGCGCTATGAGATTTATATTGGCCCTTGTACTTCTTCTTGCTGGCTGCACGACGCTGCCACCAGGAGGCAAGCATTCGGAAGCGCAGATGATGAACGCAGCGGCAGCGTTGACCAAGGTGTCTGCGGCGGCCGAAGCCAATCTGCGCTATGGATCGTCTACCGTGGCATTGTCGGATGCCGACTTCCTGGCCGAGTCCGTTGCCCATGACTCAGGGTTAATGCTTTCCTTAACCGCCTACCAGATAAAATTCATGCGCAAGGATGGTTATTCGGCGATTCTGCTGTGTACTCAGGATGGCGCCAATGCCTTGCTGGAGGATGCAGGATGCACAGCGGCTATGGATCGGCACCGCTGGCGGGACGATCCAGGCAGTCCTTGCACGTATTCGGTGGATCTGAAGCGGCTGTGCTCCCAGGCTCAGCAGTGACAAGCGGCGCTAAAGCCAATCCTGACAGAGTTAATGATGAGCGGATCTCAATCCTCATCGGGCAACGTAATAGGCGATATCCTGGTTTGGCAAGAGCGTGAATTGGTGGCGGAAGAACCTGGCGATGGACTTGGAATGCGGCGAACGTTCCATCCAGTCGATCACAGCCCCGGCAACATATGGCACTACTGCACCAATGGTAAGCAAAGCGTAGAGTTTGTCCAGATTCATGAATGGTGGTTCATCGGCCACGGCCGTTCGACGTAAGTTAACGACTGCGATTCTGCCATCTTGCGCGGCGGTTTCGTAGGAAAAGAACGGTCCTTCTACGAAACGGTCTGCAAGGGAAGCAATTCGTCGTCGATCAGTCGAGTTGCAGAAATGGCCTTGAGTTGATGGCGAGCCTTGTAGTCGGTGAAGAAGACCGAGAAGCGTTCGGCAGGCAGAGGCGGACTCAGCAGATAGCCTTGTAGCGCGTCGCAATCGAGTTCACGGAGGAGGTTCGCCTGAGCCGGGTGCTCGACCCCTTCAGCAATGGTTTTCATCCCGAGGCTGCGTCCGATCTGAACGATGGCGCGAACGATTTCAACCTTGCTTTGCATGGTGAGAATGTCGCGCACAAACGAGATGTCGATCTTGATCCGATCGGCGTGAGTTCCGCTCAAGTACGCCAAGTTCGAATAGCCGGTTCCAAAGTCGTCGATCGCCAGAAGCAAACCCATCGTTTGCAGCTTGCGCAGATTCGATTCGATGACCGCCGTTTTGTCCATGAACACCGATTCGGTGATTTCGATTTCAATGCGCGTGGGGGCGACTTTGTACTTTTCCAAGCACACTTTAACCATATCCGAGAAATCGGGGCGTCGCAGTTGTGCTACCGAAACATTCACAGCTAGTGGAATCGGCGGATAGCCGGCATTCTGCCATATAGCCACGATTCGGCAGGCCTCGTCAAAGACCCAAGCGCCAAGCGGAATAATCTGCCCGGACGACTCGGCCACCGGGATGAACTCGGCGGGAGAAACGGAGCCAAGTTGTGGCGACTGCCAGCGTAGCAGCGCTTCTGCACCGACGATACTGCCGTCACTCAAGCTTTGCTGAGGCTGAATGTGCAACGCCAGTTCACCGCGTTCGGATGCACCTGCAAGGTGCTGGAGAATCTTGATGCGCCGCTGAATCTCGGCGTTCATGCTCGCGTTGAAGAATCGATAGTCGTTGCGGCCATCGCCCTTGGCCTGATACATCGCGATATCGGCGTTGCGTAGCAGATCGGCAAATCCTTGCCCGTCCCACGGGTACAGGCTGATGCCGATGCTGAAGGAGATGCTCAGCGAATTCCCGGCAATATTGAACGGCAAGCGCATCATTTCCTTGATCTTTTCGGCTGTGCCCGCCGCATCTTGCCCGCGTTCGAGCAGATTGAGCAGGACAACGAATTCGTCGCCACCGATGCGACACACCGTATCGGAATTTCGCACATTGGCGACGAGACGATCTGCCGTTTCCTGAAGCAGTTTGTCACCGATCAAATGGCCGAGGCTGTCGTTGATGTCCTTGAAGTGATCAAGATCAAGAAACAGCAGGGCCATTGCCTTGTTGCGCCGTTCCGCCAGCGATTTCGCCTCGGCGAAGCGTTCCTGCAGCGAGCTTCGGTTGGTCAGCTGAGTCAAGGCGTCGTGATTGGCCAGGTAGTTTAGCCGCACTTCAGCACGTTTGCGCCGGAGGACTTCAATGAGCAGAAAGATCAGGATCGACAACAGCAGCGCGAACACAGCAACGGCCGTAAGGACCTTTTCTCGATGGAGGTCATAAAAGCTGACGGGCTGATTGATGACTGTCGAACCCTCGGGGAGCGCACGATCTTGCAGACCGAAGCGCAAAAGCTGTTGGTAATCGAACAGATAGCGATTCGGACTTTCCCATTCAATCGGGATGCTATCGGCCGGCTTGCCTTTCAAGATCTGGATGAGTTGTCGCGCAATAGTCTGACCGTGAGCTTCACCGGCGATCAGCTTGCCACCGACAATGCCATAGCCGAGCATGAACTCCCACCCCGAGAAGACCGGTTGCGGGCTTGCGGTGCTAACTGCCCGAACTGCGTGTGGGATATCGACGGTATCACCATCGTCATCGACCGGACGCGCCATCAGGAATACGCTCGTATCTGGTCCGACGAGGCGCAGCCGCGCCTCGATATGCGATAGCACAGGGTCGTCATGAATGTCGATCAGCGCGGATGATGCGCGTTGCGCGTTGACCGCGATAAGCCGCGCGGCGTTGGCGCGAAAGGTTCCGGTCTGGTCTCCAAGCACTAGAACGCGTCGCCCCGGCAACAGTTGATCCATGAGGGCAAGCGTCTCGGCGAACGAGGCTTCTTCAGCGACCCCGGTCAGGTTTGTCTGTCCTGCGAGCATGTCGTAGCTGAGTCCATTGATGCCACAGAATACAACCGGCGCATTCGGTGCCCATTTCGGGCGCTCGGCGAGGATGAACTCAAGCGCATCATTGTCCGAGACTACGATGACGTTTGGTGGCTGGTCCTTGAACTTGCTCTCAAGTGTATGAGCAATGTGTTCCTTGATCGGGGCTATTCGATCGCGGTAGCGCAGCAGATCCATGTACTCGACGTGGATGTCGATGTTCAGCCCGCTAGCGCTCAAGGACTCCGCAAGTCCACGTTGAACTGAGTCCGTCCAGGCGAGTCCGCTGTGGTAGGAGTGAAGAACCAGAACACGATACTCTGGCCCCGCGGCAAAGGCCGTCGGTAGCGCAAGGGCAAGAAGCAAAGCAAACATCCTGAGCATCGTATACCCCCCACGCAGCCTGGCCCTGAAGCGCATTCCGACGGGTTTCCGTCCTCGCGGTCGCGGTTATTCGATGCCGAACCGAATCCGAGAAGGAAACTCGAAATCGCCAAGGGGCGACACCTCGTTTAACAGCCTCGTTGCAACACGAACAGTGCGTCGGCGACGATCAATCAGCCGATGCACATCCAAACATTCTATGTTTCGCGCAATAGCCCCGGTATCCGTATTTTTACGGAGGCCGTTGTGGTCAGAGCAGGGAAGTAGAGGGCATCAGATACCGAGGGGTTTGGACTTACTTCCACATCCCGCGCATCCGCGCAGCCAGATCAGTGCGGCCCTGGCCTTCATTTACCGTCGTTTGCCCCAATGTCACCTGTGGCCAGGTGCGCTGCTCGAACTGGGCGACCAGCCGGTTGGGAATGAAGCGGGTCCGGTTGGCATAGACATGCCGGTCGCCGGTGCCCGAGCCGTTCGTATAGAAACGCTGTGGCAGCATGAGCTCCAGATGATCCTTGGCGCGGGTCATGGCGACATACAGCAATCGGCGCTCCTCCTCGATTTCCTCTTCGCTTCCAGTGGCCATGTCAGAAGGCAGACAACCATCGACGACATTAAGGATCGAGACGCTCTTCCATTCCTTGCCCTTGGCGGAATGGATGGTCGACAGGATCAGGTAGTCTTCATCGAGCAGAGGAACCCCGGCTTCATCGCTGGTGGCGTCCGGTGGGTCGAGCGTCAGTTCGGTAAGAAAGCGTTCCTGATTCGGGTAGGTGCTGGCAATCCGGGCCAGCTGCTGGATGTCGGCGATGCGCACTTCCGGATCCTCGAACAGGCGGTCCATCTGCGTCTCGTACCACTGGGCAACCTTCTCCAGCGGTGTCGGCCAGTTTCCGGTTTCTCCCATGCCTTCGATCAGGGCGACGAACTCCAGCCAGGTTGGCCGCGCGCTGTCCGGCACCGGTTGCTCCGGCAGCAAGGCACAGCCGGTCGGGGCAGCCTGCACGTTCTCCAGGATGCGGCTGGCCGTCTTCGGGCCGATTCCCGGTAGCAATTGAATGGCACGGAATCCGGAGACACGATCACGCGGGTTCTGTGCCCAGCGCAGGATGGCCAGCACGTCTTTCACGTGCCTGACTTCAAGAAATTTCAATCCGCCGTACTTCACGAAAGGGATGTTGCGCCGGGTCAGTTCAACTTCGAGGCGGATACTGTGCGAGGACGAGCGAAAGAGGACCGCCTGCGACGTAAGCTTGATGCCGCTCTCACGGCGTTCCAGAATGCGTTCAACGACGTAGGTCGCCTGATCGACTTCATCGCGCACCGAAACCAGTTGCGGTTTCTGGGCTGAAACCCGTTCGCTCCACAGATCCTTGCTGTAGCGTTCCTTGGCCAGGGCAATGACTTCGTTGGCAGCCGCCAG
>JAIFNM010000054.1 GCA_020047725.1 Betaproteobacteria bacterium | reverse complement strand
GGTGTTCGGTATCGATGAGGTCATTGCCGATCAGGTACTGATTTGACCAGGAAAGCAGTGCCATGGAGAGGTTCCCTCGTGTTTTTGTCGTTCGTCAGGATAACGCGTTGCGCCGCCAGAATAAAGCGATCAGCAGCAACGCAATTACGATAATTGGCCAGTTACCCCAGCGTACATAGGGGGTAGCGCCAATGTAGGCTTGAACCTCTCCGCGCAATGCCGCGCGTGTGAAGGGTTCGATAACGCCCTTGACCTGACCGTCAACGCCGATAATCGCCGTCATCCCGGTGTTGGTGGCGCGCAGCATCATGCGGCCGGTTTCAAGCGCGCG
Source organism: Betaproteobacteria bacterium (assembly GCA_020047725.1). Classification (GTDB taxonomy): domain Bacteria; phylum Pseudomonadota; class Gammaproteobacteria; order Burkholderiales; family Rhodocyclaceae; genus Propionivibrio. Next base: position 5,134 of record JAIFNM010000054.1, on the reverse strand, counting down.
TATGCGCGCGATCTGCAGGTGTTGCGCCGGGGCCAGCGAATCGCCGAACCAGGCGACATTGGAAAGATTTACTAGCAATGTGGCTTCGGGAAGTGCGCGGATGATTTCCTCGCCGAAAGCATCTTCATAGCAGATATTCACGGCGATCTTTTGCCCGGCAATTTCCAGCGGAGCCTGCTTTGCCGCACCAGGCGTAAAGTTCGACATCGGGATGCTGGCCAGCGAAAGAAACCAGGAAAAACCGGGCGGAACGAATTCACCAAAGGGGACAAGGTGCGATTTGCTGTAGCGCTGTTCCCTTGAGATGCCGATGCTTACTGCACCATTTGCATAGCCTCCCGAGTCACCGAGGGCGATCCCAAAGAGCATGTCGCCCTGTTGTCTTTCTGCAAGTTTTTTCAGTTCATCGAGATACTCGGCCGGAACCTGGTGCAGAAAGGCCGGCAGCGCCGTTTCCGACGGTCAATTGGGCCGGATTTTCAAGCGCCAGCCGATAATAGGTGCGCAGCGATTCGCTGAATTTTTCCGGCCGCCATTTGAGATCCTGAGCGACATTGCCTTGCAGCAAGGCAACGCTCAGCGGCGCGCCTTGCGGCGAAGTCCATTTCCGGTCACGCAGTAACGCGCCACCGACTATCAGCAGCGCGATGGCCAGCAAAGGAACGATGGCGTTCCGGCGCGCTGGCGCGCTGGAAGCGCGTGCGAAACAATGCCGAACCGTTTCGTGGATCAGGGCTGCGATGAGTACAGTCGCCAGAGAAAGGCTGTAGACGCCTAGCACTGGCGCAAAGCCTGCGAGCGGGCTGGGCGGTGTTTGCGAATAACCGACAGCCAGCCAGGGGAAGCCAGTAAATATCCAGCTGCGCAGCCATTCGCTGAGCACCCAGAGTCCGGCAAAGAACAGGCAACGTTTCCAACTGGCAGCGGACGAGAAGCGTACAAACAGGGCACCCACCAGCGCGGGGTAGGCCGCCATCAGGCAGCAAAAGAGAAAGGTGGCCAATCCCGCGACCGGGGCGGGCATGCCACCGAAGGTGCTCAGGCTGACATAGACCCACGAGACGCCGGTGATGAACAGGCCAAAACCAAAAGCGGCACCGATCAGCGCGCCCTGGCGCGCGCTTCTTGCTTCATTTGCGGACTGGTCGAGCAGCGCGAACAGGCCGCTCAGCGTCAGCCAGATCAGTGGAAACCAGGCGACGGGTGCGTAAGCCAGTACGCTTGCCGCGCCGAGCAGTAGCGCAGCGATCAGGCGTAGCGTGCGCGGCTCAGGCCGGCGTGCCATCCGTGTCCTGCGCGACGCTTACAAACAAGGTGTAGAGCCTGCGACTGTCGGCGCGGAGGACCTTGAAGCTCAAGCCACCGAGGTCGATGGTTTCGTTGCGCTTGGGTACGCGGCCGAGATGGTTGAGAACCAGACCACCCACGGTGTGGCATTCATCACTGCCGAATTGCGTGCCGAGAATGGTGTTGAAATCTTCAATTGCGGTTTGTGCCTTGACGCGGTAGCGGCCGGGTTGATCGAGCCGGATGTTGTCGTCGTCTTCGTCAAAATCGTATTCGTCCTCTATGTCGCCGACGATCTGCTCAAGTACATCTTCGATGGTGATCAGGCCGCATACCCCGGCGTATTCGTCGACCACCACAGCCATGTGATGGTGGGATACTCGAAACTCACGCAGCAGGACGTTCAACCGCTTGGACTCGGGAATGAATACGGCCGGGCGTACCCAGTCGCGCAAATTGAATTTTGCTTCGCTTTGCAGACGCAGAAGATCCTTGGCCAGCAGAATGCCGATGACGTTGTCGCGGCTGCCGTCGATGACCGGGAAGCGCGAATGCGCGGTGTGATTGACGTGCGCGATGATCTTGTTCAGCGGGTCGTCAATATCAACGACTTCCATCTGGGTGCGCGGCACCATGATGTCGCGCACGCTGATTTCGGAAGCGGCGAGTGCGCCTTCGGTAATCGACAGCGCGTCGGCGTCGAGCAAATTTCGCTCATGCGCCGAGTGCAGCAGTTTCAAGAGTTGTTCCCTGTCTTCCGGCTTGCGGAGCAGGAGGGATGAGAGTCGTTCCAGAAATCGAGGTTTTGTGCCTGGGCTACTTTCCATACATCCGTGGTGAGTGAGGAGTCAGGGTTGAAGGGAGAACGCTTTGTTCTACCCTCAGTCCTTACTGCTCTCCCGAATAGGGGTTGTCATATCCGAGTGCAGACAGAATGATACATTCATGGCTTTCCATTTCAAGCGCCGCTATTTTTCCGGTCTCGTGATCGTAGCCCTGCAGGTGCAGAACGCCGTGTACGACCAGGTGCGCGTAATGGGCCTCCAGTTCCTTACCCTGTTCGGTGGCTTCGCGTTCGACCACCGGCGCGCAGATAACCAGATCGCCGCAGACGATCGGTTCGCTTTCGTAGGGAAAGGACAGAACATTGGTCGCGTAGTTCTTGTGACGAAAGTCTTTGTTCAGCGACTGGCCTTCATCTTTGTCTACAAAACGCACGGTGATCTGCCCGCCGCGCTTGCCGTCCACGTCAAGGGCAGCGCGCACCCAGGCGCGAATCTGCGGACGCAAGGGTAATGTCGCCGTGTTGCAGGCGTATTGCACGCTGAGGTTCAGGCGCTTACTTGTTGTCATTCAGCTGCGCTTCCAGAGCGGCCGTGTGCGCTTCATAGGCCGAAACGATGCGTGCGACCAGCGGGTGGCGCACCACGTCTTCCTTCTGGAATTCCGTAAAGGCTATGCCGCGTACTTCCTTGAGAATATGGCGGGCTTCGATCAGGCCGCTTTTCTGTCCGCGTTGCAGATCGATCTGCGTGACGTCACCAGTAACCACGGCCTTGGCACCGATGCCGATACGTGTGAGGAACATCTTCATCTGTTCGGGCGTCGTGTTTTGTGCCTCATCGAGGATGATGAAAGCGTGGTTCAGTGTACGTCCGCGCATGTAGGCGAGTGGGGCGATTTCAATGGCGCCGCGCTCGAATAGCTTGGCCACCTTGTCGAAGCCCATCAGGTCATAGAGCGCGTCGTAGAGCGGGCGCAGGTAAGGATCAACCTTCTGCGCCAGATCGCCGGGCAGGAAGCCAAGCCGCTCGCCGGCTTCGACCGCTGGTCGGGTCAGTACAATGCGCTGAACCAACTCGCGCTCAATGGCATCAACCGCCGAAGCGACGGCCAAATACGTCTTGCCGGTGCCGGCCGGTCCGGTGCCGAAGGTGATGTCGTGTTCCTGGATGTGCTTGAGGTACTCGACCTGGCGCGGCGTGCGGCCATGCAGTTCGGTCTTGCGCGTCATCAGCGCCGGCGATGTGCCGCCGATGAGGGTTTCCTTGCGCAGCGGGCGATTGATCAGCTCGATCAGCCCAAGTTGTATCTCGTCGACTGAAAGTGGCTCCTTGGATCGGGCGTAGAACATTTGCAGCGCTTCCGAAGCGCGTGTCATCTGTGCTGCTTCGCCGCGCAGCGTGAAGCGTTCGCCGCGCCGGGCAATGGAAACGTCAAGCGCTGTCTCGATCTGGCGCAGGTTTTCGTCCAGCGCGCCGCACAGGTTGGCCAGCTGGTTGTTGTTGATCGGCGAAAGCAGCAGATCAATAGCTCTGGGCTTGACGGTAGTTTTGGTGTTCATGATTCCCGCGTTACGATTTCGCCGCGTAGCGAGTGCGGCAATGAGGACGTGATACGGACGTCGATGAAACGGTGTACCAAGCGAGGATTGCCAATGAAATTGACGATGCGGTTGTTGTCGGTACGCCCGGCAAGCTCGCTATCGTCCTTCTTCGATAAACCCTCGACCAGCACGCGCTGGACCGTTCCAACCATGGATCGCGAAACAACCTGCGCCAGTTCCTCGATACGTTTTTGCAGGCGCATCAGGCGCTCGATCTTGAGTTCGTGCGGGGTGTCATCCGTAAGTTCAGCCGCTGGTGTGCCAGGGCGAGAACTGTACAGGAAGGAAAATGATGCATCGAAACCAACGTCGTCGATCAATTTCATCGTCTTCTCGAAATCTTCAGCCGTTTCGCCGGGAAAGCCGACGATGAAGTCTGAAGACAGCGACAAATCCGGCCGTGCGGCGCGCAGCTTGCGCACCAGGCTCTTGAATTCGAGCGTCGTGTAGCCGCGCTTCATGGCCGCCAAAACGCGGTCCGAACCCGATTGCACGGGCAGATGCAGGTGCGAGACCAGTTTCGGCACCGTCGCGTAAACGTGGATCAGGCGTTGCGAAAGCTCGCGCGGATGCGATGTTGTATACCGGATACGTTCTATACCAGGGATTTCGGCGATGTATTCTATGAGCAGGGCAAGATCAGCCTTCTCTTCGCCTGCTGACATCGTTCCCCGGTAGGCGTTCACATTCTGTCCGAGCAGCGTTACTTCGCCGACACCTTGGGCAGCCAGACCAGCGACTTCAGTCAGTACATCGTCGAAGGGGCGTGAGACCTCTTCGCCGCGAGTGTAGGGGACGATGCAGAACGTACAGAACTTGCTGCAACCCTCCATGATAGACACGAAGGCCGACGCCCCATCAACCTTGGCCGGCGGCAGATTGTCGAATTTCTCGATTTCCGGGAAGGAGATGTCTACCTGCGACTTGCCGATCCGCCGCCGTTCGGCGATCAGTTGAGGCAGGCGGTGCAAAGTCTGCGGGCCGAAAACGATGTCCACGTAAGGCGCGCGGGCGATGATCGCTGCGCCTTCCTGACTGGCTACACAGCCACCAACACCGATTATCAGGTCGGGTTTTGCCTTTTTTAGCAACCGAACCCGGCCGAGATCGTGGAAAACCTTTTCCTGTGCTTTTTCGCGCACCGAGCAGGTGTTGAACAGGATGATGTCGGCGTCTTCAGGAGTGTCTGTCTTGACGATGTCTTCAGAAGCAGCGAGCACGTCGGCCATTTTGTCCGAATCGTACTCGTTCATCTGGCACCCAAAGGTGCGGATGAACAGTTTTTTTACCATGTTTTCTTGATCAGTTTTTTGACTGCGCCGAGACTTCGGCTGGGTTGAGCATCCATACGCGATGGACCGCGCCGAAGGCGTTGGTGAGGTATACGACGTCCTTTGTGTCCTGAATGGTCATTGGCATAACGATCAGGTTGTTTTGGCTCCTGAATTGAACTGCAGGCGC
>JAIFNM010000061.1 GCA_020047725.1 Betaproteobacteria bacterium | reverse complement strand
CCAAGTCAGCAACACGCTGTTGCTTTTCCATGTACTCCGCTTCCTGATGGGCGCGCAGTGCAGCATTGCGGCGCTCCTCTTCAGCGCGAAGTTTCTGCTGCTCCTCCCCGATAATCGAGGCGCGTGTTACCACTTTCTTGACGTGCGTCTTTAACTCGGCGACCGGCGCAGCCTTTTGTTCGGCTTCCGCCTTGGCTTTCGCCTTCGAAGCAGTCTTGGCCTTCGTCTCGACGACATGAGGAAGGACGACCGGTGGCACGACGATTTCGGCTACCGGTTCTGCAACAAGCTCGACGACCGGCTCTACGATCTTTTCCACAATCAGCTCAGCGACTTTTTCCACAACCGGTGCCACAGGCGCTTCAACGATAGGTTCCGGTAGCGGTGTCGGAACAGGGGCTTCCACTTCAGGCACTACCGCCGCAGTAAGCGGAGTGTCCGGCCGGATTTCTGCAACATCACGCTTTACAAGTACCCGCTTCTTGCGCACCTCAACCTGAACCGTGCGCGATTTCCCGTGCGAGTCCTGCGATTTTATCTCGCTGGTCTCCTTGCGCATCAGGGTAATCTTGGTTTTGCCATCACCTTCGCCGTGCGAACGGCGCAGATAGTCGAGCAACCTTGATTTGTCCTGCTCGCTTAGAAGATCATCCGTCTTGATCTTGACAACACCGGCTTTTTGCAACTGCTCGAGCAAAACAACCGCCGGCATCTTCAGGTCGGTGGCAAATTGGGCAACACTTGTTTGCGCCATGTGGAATCCTCTTTTCTACTTACTCGAACCAGTGCGCACGCGCCGTGGTGATCAGTTGTTTGGCACGGTCAACATCAATACCGGACATTTCAGTGAGTTCATCGACCGCCAGATCCGCAAGGTCGTCAAGCGTTTTGATACCCTTGCTACCCAGTTTCCCGGCCAGTGTCTTGTCCATGCCCTCAAGACTGAGCAGATCCTCGGCTATGTCGCCGATCTGTTCTTCAGTCACGATAGCCTCGGTCAGCAGCACATTCCGAGCCCGGTCACGCAATTCCTGAACAGTGGTCTCGTCAAACGCTTCGATCTCAAGCATTTCATGCAGCGGAACATAAGCCACTTCCTCTAGCGTCGAGAATCCTTCGCTAATCAGGATGTTGGCGACTTCCTCATCGACATCAAGCTTTTCCATGAAGAGCACGCGGATGGCTGCAGACTCCGCTTCGACACGCGTCTGCGACTCTTCTTCGGTCATCAGGTTGATCGTCCAGCCAGTCATTTCGGAGGCCAGACGAACATTCTGACCACCGCGACCGATGGCAATCGCCAGGTTGTCTTCATCAACTACGACATCCATGCAGTGACGCTCTTCGTCGACGATGACCGAAATCACCTCGGCGGGCGCCAGTGCACCAACAACAAATTGCGCCGGATCAGCCGACCACAGCACGATATCGACGCGCTCGCCAGCCAGTTCGTTGGTCACTGCCGTCACGCGCATGCCGCGCATGCCGACGCAGGTACCGATCGGATCAACACGCTGATCGTTGGACTTGACAGCAATCTTGGCGCGCATGCCAGCGTCGCGGGCGGCGGCCTTGATTTCCAGCAGACCGTCATCAACTTCCGGCACTTCCATCTCGAACAGCTTGATGATGAATTCAGGGGCCGTACGCGAAAGAATCAGTTGCGGACCGCGCGCCTGCCGGTCAATGCGCAACAGGAAAGCCTTGATGCGGTCTCCGACGCGCAGGTTTTCACGCGGGATCATCTGGTCGCGCGGCAGAATGGCTTCGATCTTGCCGGCTTCAACGATGGCGTTGCCACGCTCCATGCGCTTGATGGTGCCGGTAACGAGGTGTTCCTTGCGCTCAAGGAAGTCGTTGAGAATCTGATCGCGTTCGGCATCGCGGATTTTCTGGAGAATCACCTGCTTGGCGGCTTGTGCGCCAATTCGCCCGAAATCAATCGGCTCCAGTGACTCCTCGAGGTAATCGCCGATTTCGACCTCGGGGTCCTGCTTCTGTGCATCGGACAGCGGGATATGCTGTGCCTCGTGGATGAAGTCGGCGTCAGCGACAATCTCCCAGCGACGGAAGGTCTCGAAATCACCCGTCTCGCGGTCAACCACAACGCGTACATCAGCCTCGTCGTGAACGCGCTTTTTTGTCGCAGACGCAAGCGCCAGCTCAAGTGCACCGAAGACGATGTCCTTGGTCACGTTTTTTTCCCGCGCCAACACATCCACCAGCAGCAAAATTTCGCGGCTCATAATCTCACTATCCCCTAATCCTGCCTGATCATGTCTAGTCGAACTTTGGAACCAGACGGGCCTTGTCAATATTGCCAAGGTCCAGTTCCACGTCGCCTGTATCCATTGTCAGGCATACTTTGCCGTCCTGCAGACCGCGCAGGACGCCGTTAAAATTGCGCCGACCGCTCATCGGGAGACGTAGCCGGAGATTGATCTCCGAACCCGCAAAACGCTCGAAATCTGCCGGCTTCTTCAGAACCCGATCCAGACCGGGAGAAGACACCTCGAGACGGTCATAATCGACCTCCTCGACGGCCAGCACACGCGACAACTGGTTGCTGACCAGCGCACAGTCTTCAACATCGATACCGCTTGCCTTGTCGGCCTTGTCGATAAACAGACGAAGCACGCGACCACGCGGACTCTGCTCGATATCCACAAGCTCGTAGCCAAGCCCGGTCACCGTTTTGTTGATAAGTTCGTGTAAATCCATAGCCACAAATAAAAAATGGGCGAAAAGCCCATCCCCGTAAAAATAGCCCCCTGAGGGGCGAGCGGAAAACCGTTGGATTATAACGATATTTTGTGCTCACGTAAATCGAAAGTCGTTACGAGAGCCTTCCGGTAGACAATTCGATCTGGTCATATTCGGGCTTCTGTGCCGTGCGAATTTCGCCCGACCCGGGCCGCACCTTGATCGGCCGGAATCTGTCCTGCATTGCCGGGTATAATTTCCCTCTAACTTTGTCCCGGAGGGAATACAAAATGACTCAAGCACCCCGCCACTGCCATCTGCTGATTCTCGGTTCAGGTCCTGCCGGCTACACGGCGGCTGTTTACGCGGCCCGCGCCAACCTCAAGCCGGTACTGATTACCGGCATGGCGCAAGGTGGTCAGTTGATGACCACCACGGAAGTCGATAACTGGCCCGCCGACGCCCAGGGCGTTCAGGGACCAGAGTTGATGCAGCGCTTTGAAGAACACGCCCGCCGCTTCGAAACCGAAATCATTTTCGACCACATTCACACGGCGAAACTGACCGAAAAGCCCTTCACCCTGATCGGTGACTCCGGCACCTATACCTGCGACGCGCTGATCATCGCCACGGGCGCGTCGGCACAGTATCTCGGGTTGCCATCGGAGGAAGCATTCTCCGGCCGTGGCGTCTCCGCCTGTGCCACCTGCGACGGTTTCTTTTACAAGAACAAACCGGTTGCCGTCATCGGCGGCGGCAATACGGCCGTCGAAGAAGCGCTTTATCTGGCCAACATCGCCAGCCACGTCACGGTTGTGCATCGCCGAGACAAGTTGCGCGGCGAAAAAATCCTGCAGGACAAGCTGTTCGAACGCGAAAAAGCCGGCAAGGTCACCATCAAGTGGAACTCGACGCTTGATGAGATCCTCGGCGACAAGAGCGGAGTGACCGGCATGCGCATCAAGAGTACGGTGAACGCCAGCACGGAAGATGTGGCGCTGGATGGCGTTTTCATCGCCATCGGGCATAAGCCGAACACCGACCTGTTCACCGGTCAGATCGAAATGGAAGGTGGCTACATCATCACCGAGGGCGGCCGCAAGGGCAACGCCACGCAGACCAGCATCAAGGGCGTATTTGCCGCCGGCGACGTGCAGGATCACATCTACCGTCAGGCCTGTACCTCAGCCGGAACAGGTTGCATGGCCGCGCTTGACGCCGAGCGCTATCTCGACAGCCTGGACGGCTGAACGATTGCCCTGTACCGGCGCCAGATGCCGGCACAGGGCAAAGTCAGCTCTCGTTTCCATGAGCCAGCGGCATCAACCCACCCCGGAAGAACTTGCCGCCTTTTACGCTGCGGTCGATGGCGCCATTCCCTTGCGTACGCCTGAGCGCGTTGCCTTTGAGCCGCCCAAGCCCAGCCCCCGTCCGCGCCAACGCGAACTCGATGAAGCCGCCGCCATCACCGAATCGCTGTACGGCCCGTTTGAAATCGACGATCTGCTGGCCATTGGTGATGCCGATTCCTTCCTGCGTACCGGACTCTCGCGCACCGTACTGCGCGACCTGCGCCGAGGCCGCTGGTCGATCCAGAACCATACTGATTTGCACGGCCTGAACCGGCACGAAGCGCACGAGGAAGTATCGCGCTTTCTCGCTGAATCGATCAGTACCGGCAAACGCTGCGTCCGCATCGTCCACGGACGTGGCTACGGCTCGCCCGGCCGTGAAGGCATCCTGCGGCCACTGGTCAAAAGCTGGTTGAGTCGTCGCAAGGACGTTCTGGCCTTCTGCCATGCCCCCTCTTGTGACGGAGGCGAAGGTGCGCTGTGGGTTCTGCTCAAGGCCGATAAGGCGTGAAACGGCTGGAGCGGCACTAAATACGGTCATCTTGAGAGGCACGCCACGGCAATCGCTTACGCCAACGTTGTAGACCTCTGCAAAAAGTTGTCACGGCAATCGCTTACGCCAACGTTGTAGACCTCTGCAAAAAGTTGTTTACAGTCAAGGACATATGACAGGGGCTTGTGTACAGGGTAAAAATGACGTCTACTCTCGATATTTATCGAGGGGCGAAGATGACATTGCAGGAAGCGTTTGCAGGGGTAGAGGATCACCGTAGAGGACCGGCGCAACGCTACGACCTTAAGGAAATGATCGTGATGGCGATATGCGCCGTGCTGTGTGGCTCGGACAGCTGGGTTGATATAGCCGACTGGTGCGAAGATGAAGAAGCGTGGTTGAAAACCTTCTTGGAACTGTCCCACGGTACGCCATCGCACGACACGTTCGGGAAAGTATTTCGGGTTTTGGACGCGGCGGCCTTCGAAAGGAGCTTTCGGGAGTGGATCGCCAGCCTTGTCGGAGCGGTCAAGGGGGTTGTGGCGCTCGACGGCAAGACGGTCAGAGGGTCAAAAGACGGACCGAATACGGCGCTGCACATGGTCAGCGCCTATGCCACGGATCTTGGCGTATCTCTGGGCCAGGAAGGTACGGCGGGGAAAGGCAATGAACTGGCTGGGATCAAGGCGCTCTTGGATACTCTGGTGCTTAAGGGCTGTATTGTCACCATGGACGCCCTGGGGTGCCAGACGGACGTTACGGAGAAAATCGTTGCTCAAGGTGGCGATTACGTTCTGGCGGTGAAAAATAACCAGAAAAATCTGTCACAGGCCATCGTTGAGTTCTTCGACACCGCTGCGGCGCTTGATTTTCGCCACATTGACGTGCAAAAGCGTAGCTTGACGGAAAAGGATCATGGTCGCCTCGAAACCCGCCGGGCGGTCTTTGTCGCCGATGTCTCCTGGATGGACAAGCCGATGCGCGACGGCTGGAAGAAACTGGGGGCCATCGGCATGATCGAGGCGGAGCAGGAGATTAAGGGCAAAGTCAGCGTCGAACGCCGCTACTTCATTGCCAGCGCCGGGGTGAAAACGGTTGAGCAGTTCGCCAACGCCGTGCGGGCTCACTGGGGAGTGGAGGCCATGCACTGGGTCCTCGATGTAACCTTCCGCGAAGACGACTGCCGCGTACGCAAAGGCGATAGCGCACGCAACTTGTCGGCCATCCGGAAGTTCGCGCTCTCTGCCTTGCGGACGGATACGCGCCACCCCGATCGCAGCCTACGCCGCCGCCGCAAACTTGCTGACCGCCGCCAACCCAACTATCGCGTCGAACTCCTCGGGCTCACGCCACGCAGTCACGAGCGCACCGCAGCATGATGTTTGCGTGTGCAATTGCCGTGAGAGGCACGCCCTGAAGAAGCTGATTTCTATTGGCTTGCAGGACAATGCGATGTTTGGGCAGCCTGCGTATTGATTCGCTTATGCCACCAATTCAATATTCGCACAGGAATCGTTTGCGTGCATTGTTGTCAGGCCAGATAATGCGGAACGGTATTGAACTTTTTGCGTCATGCCGAACGATTGCTTCAATTACGATTTGATTCCGCTACAACACCGGATGACACTCTGGATTTGGGAGAAGAAGATGGATTTGTGGGCATGCCCG
>JAIFNM010000086.1 GCA_020047725.1 Betaproteobacteria bacterium | reverse complement strand
TCCAGTCTATGTACTGGAGTACATAGACTGGAGAGCACCGTGAGGTACCTTGGTATTGAGGTTGATGATGCTTTGGAAATCTCGGAGCAGACTGAAATCTAGCAACGCGCTCGGCGGCCGCATGCCGGCACCGTGCTGCCGCCGAGCGAATTTGCCTGGTGTTCTTTTCTTTTACGCGTCTGCGGCGGCAATTTGCCATCATCCGTTTGCGGGTCAAACAATGAATTCCTGCTGTCTGTCACAAGCTGGCATAGTGGCACCTGGAAATGACGTTATACGAACGACAGGCAGCGCCCCCCGGCGTAGACATCCAACAGGAGCGACGCCCGCACGATGAACATTCAAACCATTGCCGGGCAGTTGGCCCAGGTCGGGTATATCGTCCTCGACCAGCCGCTGCTACGAAGTCAGTCGGCGCAACTGTATTCACGCTGCCATGATGATGAACGACAACGGTTTCAGCCAGCAAGGATCGGCAGGGGCACCGAGCGGCAGCAACTCGATGCAGTACGCAGCGATGTGATCTGCTGGTTGGACGACGGCGATGGGATTGATCACGCCTACCTGGTCTGGATGGAAAAGCTGCGCAGCGGACTGAACGAGGCGCTTTATCTCGGTCTGTTCGATTACGAGTGCCACTACGCTATCTACGGCGCGGGTGCCGGCTACGCCCGCCATTCGGACGTTTTGAAAGGACACCGAAATCGCGTCCTGTCGACGGTGTTCTATCTCAACGAAGACTGGCAACTTGGTGATGGTGGCGAGCTGGTGCTATTCGCGGCCAGGGGTGGCGCCATCATCGATACGGTGAACCCGACCTTCGGCAAGATGATCATCTTTCTCAGTGAATCGTTCCCGCACGCCGTGCTCACGACGTGCAAGCAGCGTCGAAGTATCGCTGGATGGTTCCGAGTGAGGGATGTCGCTTGATTGCGCCGGATTGCAGCCACTGAAAATTCGCGGGTTTGACCAGCGTCGGCTTACTGGCGCCGGGGCGTATGCACACTTTCGGCCATGAAGAGACAGCGGGGATTCTTCTACAAAGCCGCCGTTGATCGTGTATCGCATCCCGAAACCGGCCTGTCAATCGGTGTTGTCAGCATTCCTGAACGTAACGCCGGCAGCGCGCACGAATTCGGCCATTCGGACCTAGAATGCCAACGAGTGCGCCCGGCCAAAAGCGACCCCATGAAAATCTTCCTGCAGGTATCCATTTCTTGACAGGGCATAGCTTTGCCCTGACACTATTCTGACTCAGATTACAGAAATACGGGCGTAGCTCAAGCCAGCGCGTGCGGTGCACTGATGTGCCCATAAAATGCGGCTGGATTGTTTCTATATGAAGTTCAGAATGAGCCGACTGTGTTTCAATCCCTGCATTGATATTGTTCTGTTTGGATCGCCGAAGTAAAAGCGCTTTAAGGATATCTGTATGACAAGATTTTTCACGTACGTACGTACGACGCAATCTGAAGGCCTGGCGCGCCCAGCCAGTCCCCTGTTGCGCCAGCTCTGCCTGATTTTTCTCCTTCTGATCTCTGGCCAGGCCATGGCGATGCAGATCTTCGTCCGTACTCTGACCGGCAAGAACATCACACTGGATGTGGAACCGACGGATACCATCCAGAACCTGAAAGGCAAGATCCAGGACAAGGAAGCCATTCCGCCCGATCAGCAGCGGTTGATCTTTGCCGGCAAGCAGCTGGAAGACAATCGAACGCTGGCTGATTACAATATCCAGAAAGAAGCCACCATCCACCTGGTACTCAGGCTGCGCGCGGCCACACAATCCGACCCAAGTACAGATGCTACTGTCATCGGACAGGCCTTCGCCCAGGCCAATGCAGTGGAGCGCTTCTCCGCAACGCAGATCAATAATGTGTGGAACCACCTGGAAGCACTACACAGGCGCTCCCCCAGTCTGCAGCAGCAAGGTGCACAGGCCAACAGAACTGTGCCGCATCCTCTACTACTGGCCGCCAATGATAGCTTTCCCACCACCCGCTTCGATCTAGGTCAAGCCGGCCTTGCTGGCGCCGACACCACGGCAGGCAAACAGGCAATCCCCGCTACACAACTTTGGTCCAGCGGCCAGATCGATTATGGCAGTCTGAATGCACAGGACTCATCGAACAAGTTTTCCACCCAGGGCGTTACAGTCGGCGCAGATCACGAAATCAGCCCGCGTTGGATTGCAGGCGCAGCGCTCGGCCTGGGTTACGACAAGACTGATATCGACGACTTCGGTTCCGAAACAAAATCCCGCCAGCTCAGCGCCATTGCCTACACCTCCTATCAGGGTGAAGCTCCCTGGTTCATCGACGCACTGGCCGGTTACGGCAGCCTTTCATTCGACAACCGGCGCTGGTCTGTAACAGACTCTGCACTGCTCTCCGGAACGCGTAGCGGGTATGTCTATTTTGCTGGGCTCTCCCTCAGCAGCCTGTACGCCTATCAGCGCCTGAGCCTGCAACCCTACCTGCGCACCAACATCCTCGCCGCCCGGCTCGCCAACTGGTCTGAAAACGGTGGGACACAGGCTCTGCAATATAATAAAGCCCAACTACGCGGGCACTCCGCAGCACTGGGCATCAGCACACGCTTCGATATCCCCGTAGAAAACGGCACACTCTCCCCCGGCCTCGGCCTGCAATATGCCCACCACTTCGGCGGAGCGCTCAGCCAAGATATGTACTACTCCAACACAGGCGCCGCCGCCGGCATTTACTCGCTGCGGGTTGAAAGCACGCCACGAAGCATTGCCTCTGCGGGCTTTAGCGTGGCCTACACCCACCGATCCGGGGCTCGAATGGAGTTAAGCTGGCTCACTATCGCTGGCGGCCAGCACTACCGCGCAAATTCATTATCGGCAAACGTTCAAATTCCGTTCTGAGCTTCTTCGGGCAGGCCTGCCGCACAGGAAGTCTGGAAGGGCTTAAGCGAGTGCCCTGCCCTGAAACCTAAGCCACTGGCACCTTTATAGCCAACGACTTGACCTTTGGCGCGAGCGTGCCACTCTTGTAGGAGTACTTGCTACGGCAGGCTTCCAGCCACTGACGGACACGACCGCGGACTGTGTCGCCAAGGGCTAAGCGTGCCTCAACCACTGCCTTGATCTGCTCTGCAAAGGCAGCACGGACATGGCACCTGTGCCAAGTCGATCAACTAACTGCTCGCTCCGTGCGGAGCGACGGAAAAGCGCCGCCGGATAGCCGACACTCAGGTGGAAATATACATACGAAATATCTAGCGGCCGCTTCCGAAAATCAGAGTTTCCCGCGAGGGGCCGCTTTCATTTTTTACCAGCGTCGGGTCAGGGTCGATTCCGGAAGCTCACGAGTCGGAAGAACAATCACTGGCAATGGTTAGGCGCCTACCTCATCGATGACAATTGCTTAACCCGGTTTTCCGTTCTTATTGCGCCTCAATCCCCGTTTACGGCATTGCCATTATTCACATCCTTCATGACCGCATGGACGCGCCACACCACCTGTGAGTTTACGTCGGGTTTCTTGTTGACCACACCCAACTACGACGTCGGGCCGGTGTTGGTGCAATCCAACTACTCAAGCAGCTTAGCAATCACCCGCATTGGTAGCACAAGTCGAAGAGAGTCAGGTAGGCGCACGAAGCCATTGGCTTCGTAGAAAGCAACTGCCTGCTCGCTTATGGCGTCGACAATCAGCATTGAAGACCCGACAGAACTTGCACTCGCGTAGGCCCGTATAACGGCATCAGCAAGGAGCAACGCCCCCAACCCCTGTCCTTGTTGATGCTCGGCGATCGCCAGGCGACCCACGAGGGTTGCGCTAACCAACGGGTAGCGAGGGATATGTTTGCGGGCGTCCAATGGTACGGAACCTTGAGCGAGCGCCGTGGCGCACAAGCTGTAATAGCCGAGAACCTCAGCTGGCTCGCGTGGATCGATGAGAACGAACACAGCGTTGGCTCTGCGTTTCACATCCTGATTTGCTTGTGTCCTGAAATATCGGTCAAGGCTTTCAACGCCGCACGAAAAAACAGATCGGTTGTGATGCGATCCGAGCGGCTCGATTCTCAACGCTTGCGAGGGCGCCACAGGCATTTACGATGCAATCCGCCGTGTATGCTCTGCCAATGCGCGGGCAAGCCGTTCGCTTGGCTTTGGGGGATTTGTAAGGGCCTCGAAGAATGCCTTGCGGTCACGCTCCGAAAGCTGGAGTGTTTCGTGTTCTGCAATTGTTCGGCGAGCCGCGTCGGTGAGCGCCGCGACGCAGAAGTCCGTTAGCTTGCGGCTCTCCAGATGAGCCGCGCGTTCGATCAAATCCTTCGTATGTTCATCCAAACGGAAACCGAGCCTTTCGGCACGAACGGTGTCTTGAGCTATCTTCATTTGCTTGTTATGCATGGCAAAGCCTCATCAATAAATTCATCATCCTGACTAACATTGTACGTCAGTCTGACAAACATTAAAAGCCCCAGTTGTTTTGCCTGGCAGTCAGCTCGAGAAATTGCTGCGACAGCGCTCATCTCGACCAGGATTCTTCAGTTTGGCGATAACTCCTTCGACCGGCTCCTGGTCGACGCCGACCAGCGCAGTGTCAGTGTTGGCGACACCAAATACCAGGTAGCCGTGAGTTAAGGTCAAATCTGGTGTACGGGATCAGGCAGCGAGCTTCTGCTGTTTGGTTTCATCACCGGTTGCTGGAACGCCGTCCCTAAAGACTGTTCCGCCCAGCAGTTCGCTAATGCGTTTGTCAGCAGCGGTTGTAAATTGATACAGGGCAGCGACTGAAAGTTGATACACCGAGTTGAGAGAGAATCGGCGATTTCAAAGGCGCCGTTGATTACGAACGAGGTGTATGTGGAAATCGAAATTCTGAGGAAGCACGGTTTCAGTCTGCGGCGGATAGCGGCTGAAGTGGGTTGTGCGGTGAACACGGTGCGTAGTCATTTGGCGACGGGTGTTTCGCCGACCTACGAGCGTCAGAAGAAGCGGCCGAGCAAGATCGCTGCGCACGCCAACTACCTGCGCGAGCGGCAGGCGGCGGCGCATCCGAACTGGATTCCGGCGACGGTACTTTACCGGGAGATTGTCGAGCGCGGTTACGAAGGCGGCATGAGCCAGTTGCGGGCGTTTCTGCGCGGAATCCGACCGGCGCTTCCGGCCGATCCGGTGGTCCGCTTCGAAACGGAACCGGGCGAACAGATGCAGGTGGACTGGGTCGAGTTTCGCAAAGGGAGCGAACCGCTCTACGCCTTCTGCGCGACCTTGGGCTACAGCCGGGCGAGCCACGTTGAATTCGTTAGTGACATGAAGGTCGGGACCTTGATCGAGTGCCACCAGAAAGCGTTCGTTGCGCTTGGTGGCGTTCCCAAGCGTCTGTTGTTCGACAATATGAAAACCGTCGTTCTGGAACGCGATGTCGATGGTCCGGGAGAGCATCGCTATCACGCTGGATTTCTCGACTACGCCAAACACTGCGGTTTCGTCATCAAATTGTGCCGCCCGTACCGAGCTCGCACCAAAGGTAAAGTCGAACGTTTCAATGGCTACCTGCGCCGCTCGTTCTATGTGCCGCTGGCGTCCCGGCTCAAGCAGGCCGGTCTGCAGCTCGATGTTGTCACCGCCAACGCCGAGATCAGGCGGTGGCAGAAGGACGTCGCCAACGAGCGGTGCCACGGCACCACGGGAAGCAAACCGGCCGATCTTCTGCGGGAAGAACAGCGCCACCTTCAAGCGTTGCCCCCGCCGTGGCGCGGCGACATCACGGCGGCCCGCCCAGTGGTAGCGTCGTTGCCCGTCGATGCGGAGCAGGCGCGTACGGTGGTGGTGAGCGCCCAGATGGCTGCGCTGACGCCGATGCAGCACCCGTTGGCGGTTTACGAGCAACTGCTCGTCCAGCTGCGCGGTGTGACGGAGATGAGTTCATGAACCTCCAGCACGAACGAATGCTCTCGCTGTGCGAAAGCCTGAACTTGCCCTTTGTCGCGCAGAGCTACGCCATCGCCGCGCAGGAGGCCGCCCAACAGGACACCGCCTACAGCGATTTCCTTGAGCAACTCCTGAAGACCGAAGCGGCAGGACGCGGTGTGAGAAAGCAAAGCATGCTGACGCGCCTGGCCGGGTTTCCGGCGATCAAAACGTTGGAGGACTTCGATTACGACTTTGCCGCCGGCGTCAAACGAAGTCAGATTGACGAACTGGCTGGTCTGGGCTTTGTCGAGCGCAGTGAGAACGTCGTCCTGGTCGGCCCTTCGGGCGTCGGCAAGACGCATCTGGCCATCGCCCTGGGCTACAGGGCGGCGCAGGCCGGCATCAAGACGCGTTTCACGACTGCCGCCGATCTCTTGCTGACACTCTCGGTGGCGCATGCGCAAAACCAGTTGAAAACCGTCATGCAGCGATCCATCGCTGGCTATCGATTGTTGATCATTGACGAGATCGGTTACCTGCCGATGAATCGCGAACAAGCCAATCTCTTCTTCCAGGTGATTGCGACGCGCTACGAGAAGGGTAGCCTGATCGTGACCAGCAATTTGCCGTTTGGTCAGTGGGATACCACCTTCGCTCAGGATGCGACGCTGACAGCGGCGCTGCTCGATCGCTTGCTGCACCATGCGCGGATCGTGCCGATTGCCGGTGAGAGCTACCGTTTGAAAAACCAACGTCAGGCCGGGATGGTTCACGCCCGGAAGACGCCAGCAACATGAGCGCCGCGCTGGTGGGCCATCCTTCCGGTCGGGCCTACGGCCCGCCCTCCAGGCTGTCCCACCAGCGCCAAGCCAGAGGTTTCGGGGTGTATCAGTTTTGAATCGCTGCTAAAGGCAAAACTGTGTCAGTTTTAAATCGCCGTTGACAGCGTTCAACCCCGCGGATGCGGCGCCACGACTTCTCGGCTTCCTGAACGAGCTTGAACGCCAGGCCGAGGAAGGTGCTGCGCGAAACGCAG
>JAIFNM010000052.1 GCA_020047725.1 Betaproteobacteria bacterium | reverse complement strand
TGCGATGAGGAGCGGCAAGCGAGGTGTGCGGGTCGGCCATTGGGTGCGTTTGAACGTGTTGGTCGCTGCGGAATCTGGTTCTGAATTTCCCCAACGGTTACCGGTTTTTCGTAAGAGCGCAGTTTCACTGCGCGATGGGCGTTTGTGCTCTACCGCGTCGTTGGCTTTTTTTTCAGGCAACCAAACTTTCACGCACACCCATCCGTGGTAGCCATTGGCCGACCGCAATCTGGAATAAGAATCCGTTAGAATCTTTGAGATTCCTGGAAACAAGGGTGCTGGAAAGAGCGCTTATGCGCCACAGGGTTTGCTGGTTTGGGCAGGTCGATTTCACGCTAGGAGGCGCGGATGAACCGTATCGCAATATTGCTGATGATTCCATCGCTTGCAAGTGCCGAGCCGTTATGGGTCGGGCGTTTTGGGTCGGCAGGTGATATTCCTGCCCCGTGGAAAGTGGAACAATTGAACAGGGACGTTCCATCGACCACCTATCGTTTGCGCGAATGGGATGGCGTTGCTGCCGTCGAAGCGCATTCTGAAAAAAGCATGACGCTGCTGACGCGGCCGGTCGAGGTGGATCTAGCAAAAACACCGATCCTCTGTTGGCGCTGGCGCATCGATGCAGCGTTGAAAAGTGCCGATATGGCGACCAAGGCCGGTGATGACTATGCTGCGCGCGTCTATCTGAGCTTCGAGGTGCCGCCTGGAACGCTGAGTGTCGGGACGCGATTGGCACTTGGATTGGCGCGCTCGTTGCGTGGCAACTCCGTTCCCGATGCGGCGATCAACTACCTCTGGGACAACCGCTATCCGGTCGGTACCTGGCAGGCGAATGCCTACACGGACCGGGCACGGATGCTGGTGCTGCGTACTGGTGACGCTGATGCGCTGCGCTGGGTCACCGAGCGCCGTGATGTGGGCTCAGACTTCCAGACTGCATTCGGTCATGCACCGGCGAAGCTGACCGGACTGGCGCTCGCCTCCGATACCGATAATACAGGGGAATCAGCACATGCCGGCTTTGCGGATTTCCGTTTCGTGTCCAGAGACGAATCGTGTTGAAATCTCGCCAAACTGGAAGTCGTCTTGACATCACGGGTTTCCTGCAGGGCGCATGGATACTGGTTCTGCAGGCACATCTTTTGGAGATGCCCGTGTTTATTGGGCTGTAGGCCAGTGCTTCAAGTGGGCCGCTGAAATTCTCGCTACGTTTCCCAGGATCAGGCAAACTTGCCAGCCTGATTGATGTGATCTGGAGAATCATCGTGACACTGACACGCAAGGCAGAGCGGCGTCGTTTCGGCGTAGTCGGCGGGCTGGGGTCGCTTGGTGGCGCGGACATTTTCTTCAAGCTGGTCAAACTGTCGCCCTCATCGGGCGGGCGCGACCAGTTCGATGTGGTCTTCGAGCAACATCCCTTCGAAGAGGACGAACAGCCCGGGCGCGCCGATGCCAACGTGAATGGCCGCAAGCTCTACGTTTTCGACATGATCCGCAATTTCGAGCAGCGCAAGCTCGACGCGGTGATCCTGACCTGCTTCATCAGTCACACCTTCCTTGACGAACTGAAGCCGGAGATCCGCCTGCCGGTGGTCAACATCATGGAGGCGCTGCGTGCGCATGTCGAACGGCGTTACCCCGAGGTGCGCAAGATCGGTGTGCTGACCTCCGACTACGTGCGCAAGCACCGGCTGTTCGAGCGCTATTTCGACGATCCGCGCTGGCAACTGATCTACCCGAGCCCGGACATGCAGCGCGACGGGCTGATGCCAGCGATTTACGGCGAAGACGGCATCAAGTCGGGACATTTGCAGGGGCAATCGGTCGAGCTGCTTGATCGGGCCTGTCGCGATGTGATGGCGCAGGGCGCCGAAATCATCCTGCCGGGTTTTACTGAAATCCCGATCGTGGTGGACGCGCTGTGCGAACGGGGTTTGCCGGTGATCGATGTGAATCAGGTCTATGCCCGGTATGCCGTGGATTTTGGCGGTGATGTGTCGGCGCGGCCTTTCAAGATCGGCGTGGTCGGCGGTGTCGGCCCGGCGGCGACGGTCGATTTCATGACCAAGATCGTGCGCAATACGCCGGCGCGGCGCGATCAGGAGCACATCAAGGTCGTCGTCGAACAGAACCCGCAGATTCCGGATCGTACCGAGAACCTGATCGGTGAAGGCGCCGACCCGACGGTGGCGCTGTACGCCACCTGCAAGAAACTGGAAGCGGATGAAGCCGATTTGATCGTCATTCCGTGCAATACGGCGCATGCTTTTGTCGAACGCATCCAGCCCTATCTGTCGATTCCCATCATCAACATGCTGTTCGAAACGGTGGAGTACGTTCGCAAGCATCATTCCGGGCGCAAAGTTATCGGCCTGCTGGCAACGTCGGGTACGATTCGCAGCCGTGTTTACCACGATATCGTCGAGAAGGCCGGGCTGGAATTGCGCGTGCCGGATGAGGCGAATCAGGCCAAAGTGATGAGCGCCATCTACGGCGAGAAGGGCGTCAAGGCCGGTTTCACCGAGGGTGAATGCAAGAACGATCTGCTGGCGGCGCTGGCGCATCTGGTCGAGCAGGGTGCGGAAATCGTCATCCTCGGCTGTACCGAATTGCCGCTGTTGCTGGCGCAGAACGATGATTTCAAGGTGGCGGGGAAAAGCGTCGTGCTGCTCGACCCGACCGAGATTCTCGCGCGTAAATGCGTGAGTCTGTCTTTGAACGCTTGATACTTATAAAGAATGTTGGGCTGAGCTTGCGAAGCCCAAAAAACACACGAAGTACGCGACTGCATCACGGAATTTCGTACCCTTATCAGGAAAAATCATGGCCCAGCTTTTCGATACACTCAAATTGCGCGACGTCGTTTTCAACAATCGCGTCGCCATTCCACCGATGTGCCAATACTCGGCACGCGAAGGCATGGCGGCGGACTGGCATTTCGTGCACTACGGCAGCCGCGCCGTCGGCGGTGCCGGACTGATGATTATCGAGGCGACGGCGGTTTGCCCGGAGGGACGCATCAGTCCGCACGATCTCGGTTTGTGGGACGACAGACAGATCGAGCCGCTGGCGCGTATTACCGGTTTTGCCGAGGAGCAAGGGTGCGTGGCCGCCGTGCAACTGGCCCATGCAGGACGCAAGGCCAGCGTCGGAACCGGTTGGCAGGGCCCGGGAACGCTCAGCAAAAGTGAGGGTGGCTGGCTGCCGGTAGCGCCGTCGCCGGTGGCCTTTGGCGAAGGCTATGCCGTGCCGCATGAACTGGATGAGGTAGGCATCCGTCAGATTGTCGCTGACTTTTCTGCCGGCGCCCGGCGTGCGCGCGAAGCTGGTTTCAGGGTGGTGGAGATCCACGCCGCGCACGGCTATCTGCTGCATCAGTTCCTCTCGCCGCTATCCAATCACCGTACGGATGCCTACGGCGGTAGCTTCGAGAACCGGACGCGTCTGGTGCGCGAAGTCGTTACGGCAGTACGTAGCGAATGGCCGGAGCAATTGCCTCTGCTGATCCGTGTTTCGGCGACCGATTGGGTCGAAGGCGGCTGGTCGGCCGATGAAACAGTCGAGCTGTGCCGTGGGCTCAAGGCGCTGGGTGTTGATCTGGTCGATGTGTCGACTGGCGGGCTGGTGCCGACGGCGGTCATCCCGGTCGGTCCCGGATTCCAGACCGAATTCGCCGCACGGGTGCGCCACGAAGCCAATATCCCGACCGCTGCTGTCGGGCTGATCACCTCGCCGGCGCAGGCCGATCACATCATCCGCAGCGGCCAGGCCGATCTGGTGCTGCTTGGCCGCGAACATCTGCGTACCCCGTACTGGACATTGAGCGCCGCTCAGGCACTGGGCCAGACGGCGGCGTGGCCCTTGCAGTATCTGCGCGCCGCTCCAGTAGGTTCAAAGGGGCGTTGAGTGTGTTGATGCGTTGAAATTCGAACACCCACCACAAAGTCGCGAAGGCACAGAGTTGTCGCAGAGAAAGACAAAGCAACCTGTTTACTCTGTGTTATCTCTGCGTCTCTGTGCCTCTATGGTGGGTTTTAGCGCCAAAACCGCAAACCTTCCCTCATCTCGCAAGCGAACAGCGTATGCTGCCGGACAGCCAGCTGGCCATCGTTGCGATAACGTCTTAACGAAAGGATTGTCCTGTGAGCCCCGCGAAAATCAACGAACTCTTCGACATCTTGCGCGCCGCGTGCGCCCGCCAGCTCGGGTTCAATCCCCGGCGCGTGACGGCGAGCATGCGCTTTGTCGGTCCGGAAGGGCACGGGAAGGATCTCGTTCATATCTTCCGCGATGCCGGCACGCATTCACAGATCGAACTGAAAGGTACCTTTGTTACCTTGCGCGAAAAGCACGGCGAAAAACCGCACTGGACCGAAGCCGAGAAAAATCACTACAAGGCAACTGATGCGCAGATCGACGCCGAGATTGCCGCGAAGCAGGCTGAACTTGAATACACGCGCAATAGTCCGCTCTATCAGGATCACCGCGAACAATTGCTGTCGCACTACAAGGATTGGCCAGGCTATCAGGCGGGTGTGCCGAATCCTCGTGAAGCGGCAAGAGCGCTTCTTGCCGCACTCGCCGAGGCGCATGACCCACGGCTGACAGCGTTCGCCGAACACATGCGCTCAAATGATCCTGAACATCTGGCGCACCTGCTGCTGGCACCGTGTCACCTTGAACTCGAAGCGATCAAAGCGGGTAAGCCTGAATGATTCTTGCCGGATAGGTTTATATCTTCTGCCGGGCGGCACACAGGGTTAGCAGGCAGTCATGTTGAAACAAATGGAAATGAAATCTTCGGCATTCCGGGCTTGACCCGGAATGCCGGCCTATCCACGTAGTACAGCATGACTGACTACTAGAGCGTTCTAAGAGCCTTTAGCCGGGAGGAGAACGCGGCCAGAACGAGCACTAAAAAGCCAGAAACAATGAAGAGCAGTCCGATGCCTCTTCCCGAACCGGTGCCAATCAGTTTTCCTGCGGTGGCAACAAGCGGTCCACCATCTTCCAGCAGTGGGTTGAAGACGTGGTCCGCGAGAAATCCTGCCAGGCAGTAAGAAACGACGAAACCAATCTGCGACAGCACTCCGATGATTCCCCAGGCTCGACCCTGCTTTTCATTCTCGATATTTCGTCGTATGAGCACATCTGCACTGGTATTGACGAAGGGCAAAGAACAAAAGAAGAGGAAGCCAGCGACTGTAATGAGATAAATGTTTGTTGTCGTCCCCATCAGTGCAAAGAAAACGCCGGCGCATCCCAACGCAATGGCCAGCATTTCAACATATCTTTTGCTTCTGAAAAACGTGCTGATGTAGAAGCTGCTTACCAGCATTCCAATAGCACTGATCGACAGAGTAGTACCAAAGGTCTTTGGATCTGAAAAAGCCAACATCATTGGCCCCATCAGCGTTTGGAGAAATCCGATATAGAACGTAACGACAGAGATGATCGCCACCAGCAGCACGATGCCGGTCTTCGTTGAAATGGCTTTCCATCCGTCAACCAGTTCAGTGATGAAATGTGGAAACTCGACTTCCTTGCGCCTGGTTTGTATGCTCTTCTTAATCACCAATACCGTCAGGATGGCAATTACGAACGAAAGAATGTCAATCATCAATACCGTCGTGATATCCGTCACGCTGAGCAAAAAACCGGCAATGATCGGGGACAGCAAGTACTGGGAGGAGGCGGCAAGCTGGAGCAAACCGCTGGCTCTTGAGAACTGCTCTTCAGTCAATAAATCAGAGGCCGATGCCTTATAGGCCGGGCTTTGAATGGCAACAAAAGCCGAACTAAGGGTTACCCCGAAATAGACTGGCCAGAGCTCAACAACGCCTGTCAGCATCGACACCAGAATGAAGGAAATTCCGGCGATGGAGCCCAGATCGCCAACAATCATCATGCTGCGTCGATCAAAACGGTCAGCCAGAACACCGCCAAATGGCCTGAGTACGATTGAAGGAACAAACGTGCAGAGAATGATCAAAGAGAAACTCGTTGCCGTTTGTGTCGTCTGATAGGCGTAGATTCCCAACGAAAATCCGGTCAGACCACTGCCAATGCTCGACATGAATTGACCGAGCCAGACGATCATGAAGCGTCGAAATGATTTCTTGTCTGAGTCAATCATGGCGAGGGCATTTAGCTCGGTTTGTTTTCCTGCAGCGTGATGTCAGGCGTGCCGCAGTATACGGCACTTCAAGCAGCGTTTTCAGCGTGAGAACAATGTGTCCGGTTACTACCAGAGAATTTCCAGAAGCTCCACCTCAAAAAACAGCGTCAAGTTGGCCGGGATCGTGCTGGGAACGCCACGGTTGAGTGCCCGGACGGCATTGGGGTTGGGAAAGTCGATGGAGTCATCGCCGTACGGATTGGGCGCAACAAAAACTGCCAGTTGCTGGCAGTAGGCGATGAACCGCTTGAAGTCGTAGTGGCCGCTGGGGTCTGATCACTCCAATCCAGCCAGCGCTTCGTGGGAGCCCCATTTGTTGAGCATGGCAACGAGATCAGGAAGGCGTAGTGGTTTAGCCAGAAAGTCGTCCATGCCTGCCGCGGCGCATTTGTCACGATCCTCCTCAAATGCGCCTGCCGTCAGGGCAATAATGGGCAGCCTCGACTTGTTGTTCTGAAGTTCCCAGGCGCGAATGGTCTCGGTTGCCTTAAAGCCATCCATGATCGGCATCTGGCAGTCCATTAATACCAGCGACGGATTTTCTTCACTGGTAATGAGCTTAACTGCCTCAAGGCCATTTTCGGCCATTTTGACACGCACGCCGTGCTTTTTGAGCAGTCCCTCAATTACCTTGCGATTGACCAGATTGTCCTCAACGACCAGAACAAATCCGGAACCAATGGACATTTTTTCCAGTGCAGATGTCGAGCTCTGTGAACCGCGCTCCACACGCCGGCTTTCTTGCGCTGGCGTTACAAGAGTCATTTGAACACGGAACCAGAAACGCGAACCTTTGCCGGGTTCACTTTCAATTCCGGTTTCACCGTTCATGAGATGCGCCAGATTGGTGACGATGGAAAGTCCCAAGCCAGAACCGCCATATTGGCGGGTAATTGATCCGTCGACCTGGGAGAAAGGCTTGAACAAGCGGTCCAGTTTGTCTTTTTCAATACCGATGCCGGTGTCTGTCACCGAGAATTCGAGTATTACCTTTTCATCGTCACGGTGGATTTCTGATCCCTCGATCCGGATTAACCCGTGGGCGGTGAACTTGGATGCGTTGCTGACAAGGTTGGTAAGCATCTGGCGCAGGCGAAGAGGGTCGCCCCAATATCGCACATCTGCTGGCCCGGTCCACGCGTACTCGATTTTCAGACCTTTGACCTCGATTGGTTCGTGGAATAGCACGGCGATTTCATTGATCAACTGTTTCGGGTTGAATGCCGAGCGTTGCAGTTCCAGTTTTCCGGCTTCGACTTTTGACAGATCGAGAATGTCATTTAGAAGAGTCAGGAGCGACTCTCCGGAATTAAAAATGGTGCGGGCATACTCCTGCCGGACTTCTTCTTTTGATTCGGGCATTAACAACAACTGAGCCATGCCCAGTATTCCGTTCATCGGCGTGCGGATTTCATGGGACATCGTTGCCAGGAACTGGCTCTTGGCTTGGTTTGCTGCGTCTGCAGTTTGTCTTGCCTCCAGTAGTTGGAGGGCTGCGATCCGCTGCGATGCCAGTACCTCAAGGTGACGATTGAAGCCAACAACCATGTCGGCCATTTCGTCCTTGGTGTCCGGAAGCGGCAGTGCGGGCGGCAGCGTGTCAGGATGCTCCTGCAAGCGGCTGAATCCCTGCGAGACATCACGGACCGGTGCCACGACATGACGAGCGAAGCGCCATGCCAGCAGACCAATGGCTGCAAAGCCTATCACGAGGAGAACGAGTCCAGCATCGATCAGAGCGTAAATTGGGGCGGTCAACACGCTGCGTGGAAGAGCACCAGCGAGCGTTCCTCCAATTCTTGCGTCGGGTACGAAACTCAGGACGACTTCCTCACCATCAAGCTGCAATGCCTGGATGGGTGGGCCTGAACGAAGGCGCGTCATCAATCCGGGTGCGGCGCTTTGTCCCAGCAGTGCGGAATTGCTGTGATAGACGAATCGTCCATTCCGATCAAGCAGCATCAGGCGAAGGTGCTTTGGCGTATTTACATCGTTAAGAAACGTACTGATAACTACATTTGCATCAATATTGATGACGAGAAGCCCGACCACTTCCGTTGTGCCTGTTTGAGGTACGAAATACCGCACGACACGCGTGACGGTCAGAACTTTCCTTTTTGTAGAGGCCTGATTCAGGTTGTCTTCAATGCCGCGCCAATACACTGGTGTTGGGTTCTCGCGTGCGTCAGCCAGCATGGCTTGTACACGTTCGCTATCCACCTCTCCCGCATCAAGCGTGTCTCCAACATGAAAGTGTTTGTCATCGGTGGAGAACAGGTCGATCGACACAAGTCCTTTGACACGTACGTAGCTATTGAGAATATATCCAATCTGGGCGTGGGTCGTAAGAACGGAATAAGCATCAGTAGGGTGGCCGTTTTGAGCTTTTTTAACCCGGAGTGCTTCCCCAATTGCCTCGTTTCCGGCAACGTTCGAAGAAAGACTTTCGATCTGGTCCGCATAGAGTGCGAGGTAGGCCCGCAGATCCGTCATTTGTTGCAAGTGAAATTCGCCTGCTTGCTGGATAATGATGCGCCGCGAAATATCGAATGCAGAAATCCCCAACAGGATGAGCGGCACAACACCTGCCAGCAGAAGGTAGCTCAACAGACGTGTAGTGATACTGATCCGCGGCTTAAGCATTTTCTGCCCCGAGCAATTGAGTCCTACTTTACTGTTTCGGAGGTGACCAGCCGGGTTTCAATCAGCAAGACCTCAGGTACCGATTCACCTTTCAGGAGTCGCATGGCCAATGCGATTCCCTGAAAACCTTGCTCTGCTGCCTGCTGGTCGACAGTAAGTATTAAATTTCCAGCCTTGACTTCGGCCACGGCCTCAGCCAATGCATCGTAGGCAGCAACCTTTACATCTGACTTTCCGGTCTCGTGCAGATACTTCAGCGCTCCCAGTCCCATCATGTCATTGGCAGCAAATATCAGTTTGATGTTCGGATGTTTTGCGAATATCTGCTGTGTGACTGTATAGCCTTCGTCGATCTTCCAGTTTGCACTTTCGGAGGCGACAAGCGTAATCGCCTTGTTTTCGGCAAGAGCACGTTTTGCACCTTCCATCCGCTGCCTGGCGTTGTCGGCACTACGGATACCTTCAAGGATTGCGGCTTCGGTTGGTTTGCTAACCGTTTCTGCAACAAATTTAACCGCGCCATAAGCCCCTTTCTCATTGTCGACGCTGATGAATGGTATCGCTGACAAGCCGGCCTGCTTAACCGCTGCTGGATCAAGTCGATTGTCGAGGTTGACAACCTTGATGCCGCTATCCAGTGCTTTCTTAAGTATGGGAATAAGGCGCTGAGAGTCTCCCGGCGCGATGACGATTGCGTCTACCTTTGCGGCAATCATGTCGTCAACGATCTGGATCTGCTGTTCAATTGATGTTTCCTGGGCCGCCGTCTTGACTTGCAGATCGACGTTCAGCTCATTTTCGGCGCGGCGCGCACCTTTTTCCATTTCAACAAAGAACGGATTGGTGAGCGTTTTCATCACAAGAGCGATCCGCTTGCGTTCGGGTTGTGGCGGCGCGGCGTGTGTTTCCTTGTTTGGTGCGGGTGCTACGGTGCTGACAGCGGGATCGCTCGAGTTGCCGCAGGCTGACAGAGTTATCGTGAAGAGAAGTGCTATCAGAAGTCGCGTCATGATCATTCGCCTTTACTAAAAGGAATGCGGTTCAGCGGAATTTAAACAGAACGTGTGTGATACGGATACATGCCTGAGGAAATAGCTTGTTAAGTTGCAGTATTCAAAAGCAGAATTCATGGTTTATGGGGCTTTTGTGTGACGAACCGGGAGGACGATTTTGAACGTCGTGCCCCGTCCGACCTCCCTGCGCACTTCAGTGCGTACTTCGATACGTCCGTTGTGTCTTTGGACGATGCCATAGGAAAGCGAAAGTCCTAGCCCGGTACCCTGTCCGATCGGCTTGGTCGTGAAGAACGGGTCGAAGATGCGAGCCAAATTTTCTGCTGGAATTCCGCAACCCGTATCGCTGATCTCAACTGAGACTTCGTCGTTGTCAAACGCGGTTCTCACGGTGATTTTTCCCGGTGTAGAGTCGGGAATCGCATGGGCGGCATTGATCAAGAGATTCAGGAATACCTGATTGAGTTGTGTGCCCAGGCATTCGATCTCCGGTAGCGTGCCGTATTCCTTGACTACTTGTGCTTTGTATTTGATCTCATTGTTGGCAATGCTGAGTGTTGAATCCAAGCACTCGTGCAGATCAGCCAGTTTCCATTCCGGCTCGGCGTCTGCATGGGCAAAACTTTTCAAATCTTGCACGATCGTGCGCACTCTTGACAGGCCTTCAATGGATTCGTTAATCAATTGTGGCGCGTCCTCGCAAATATAGTCGAGTTCGAGTTTTTCTTTCATTTGCTTCAGTCCGATCAATTCTATCGGATCGGGCGGTTGTTTTTGATTGGCGACCTCATAAGCTTTTAGTATCTCGAGCAGGTCCGTGACGTAGCCTTTGAGGGTGCCAAGATTTGAGTTTACGTAGCCGATCGGGTTGTTTATCTCGTGCGCTACGCCCGCTGCGAGTTGGCCAAGAGCAGCCAGCTTCTCGGCCTGAAGCAGTTGTGTTTGTGCTGCGTTTAGCTGAAGATTAGCGTTCTCGAGTTCCTTCGTGCGGTTGGCTACTCGTCCTTCGAGGGCAGAATTGCAAGTAGAGATTTCGTCCTGGTATTCCTTGAGTCTTAGCAGATTACGGATTCGCATCACCAGTTCTGCGCGTGCCACCGGTTTTGTAAGAAATTCTTCGACTCCATTGGTCAAACCGGTGAGACGGGAATTGCTATCACCGAGTGCCGTGATCATGATGATCGGAATGTTCGCGGTGCGCTCCTCGCTCTTCAGAATTTCAGCAACATCAAAACCGCTGATGCCTGGCATCATTACATCGAGCAGCACCAGGTCGGGTAACCTTTGGTCGATTAGCTCCAGAGCCTCTTCACCCGAGGCTGCCGTCATTATCGTGTAGCCTTCATGTTTCAATTGGGCGACAATGACATTGCGATTATTCGTTTCGTCGTCGACAATAAGGAGTGTCGCTGTCTTGTTGGTCATGATGGTCCATCCGTATGTCAGGGTGCTAGCTCTTACTGTAGCTCTTTTGAAGCTGGGGGGTCTTGGGTTCGGTCTTTGGAGGCCGGCGTTGGGTCATCCAGCCGTCGTGGAATGCACGGACCATCGCGATCAGAATCGGCATCTGTATCGGCTTGTGGAAAATCACGGCACGTTCGGGTAGCTCGCCCTGCTGACTAATTTCCGCCTCGCTAAGACCGGTCGTGACAATGAACTGAATTGGTCGAACCAGCGGGCTGGTGGTCAGGGTATTGAGGAGGTGGAAACCGTCAAGTCCGGGCATAAGCAAGTCAGTGATGAGCACTTGTGGTTGACGTTCCCCGATCTTGATCAAACCTTCAATGCCGTTATAGGCCGTTCGTACACTGATTCCCTCCGCAATTTCGGTGAGCAGGGTTTGCAGCAGTTGGCGTTGAACAGGTTCGTCTTCAACGATCAGAACGTCGAATCCTTCGAGACTGACCCCGCATTCCTTTTCGCGCTCGCGCAATTGCGCGTTGACTGATTCGCGCAGGATTCGGCGATGTCCACCGGGCGTTTTCCATGCCTTCAGTCGTCCACTTTCCACCCACAATTGGGCAGTTCGGACACAAATGCCGAGGATTGAAGCGGCCTCGCGAGTAGTGCAGGAAAGTTCGTTCATACAGCGTTGGGTCGGTGAATAGGAAATGAGATAATTATCATTTTTATCAAATATACGCTTTTAATCAATTAATGCAACTGCTATGATTGTTCATGTGAATTCAACGAATGTGCCAAAGAAGGTCGGTGATGTATAAGACAATCAACATCGAATTTTATGAAGAACAAGCATTTCGGTGGTCTTCATGATCACCAGACTGCTGACGTCGCCTAGGGTTCGATTGGGCGTGTCGCTCCTTCTTAGCCTTGCTGCAATCTGGTCGATGGCAATCTATGACCTGCATCGCAGCCGTGCAAGTGAGTTAGGTGCCGCTGAGCGGATCACCATATTTCAGGCACAGGCTTTTGCCGAGAATGCGCGTTCGACTATTCGGCGCGTCAACGAAATTGCGCTGGATCTGCGTACTCACTGGACTGCCAACCGGGGGGCGTTTTCGGATCTGATCCTGCTCAGGCAGGAGCACACTGATGATATTGCTTTCCAGGTCGCCGTTATTGGCACTGATGGTTACCTCGAATACTCCAACCTGGCGAAGACGAATGAAAAAGTTTTTCTTGGGGAGCGCGAGCATTTTCAAGTACATAAGAAGGCTGGCAACGGAGATAGACTCTTCATCAGCAAGCCGGTCAAAGGCAAGGTTTCAGGCAAGTGGTCAATTCAGTTTACTCGTCCGATTCTCGCCAACAATCGCTTCATGGGAGTGCTCGTTGTCTCGGTCAGCCCGAATGCCTTTGCCGAATTTGGCCGGAATAATCCATTCGGGGAAGATACCGTCGGTTCGATGGTGGCCGATAGCGGCGAGATCATGGCTCGCTATCCCGAGCATGGCGACTATCTTGGTCAAAAACTAACGGGCACGGCTTTCCTTGCTAACGACGCACCACTTTCGGGGCACTACAGTCGTGTGTCACAGGTGGATGGCGTTGATCGAATTTTCGGCTTTTTCCGCTTGCCGGAATATGGTGTCAGCTTCATTGTTGGTCAAACCATGAAGAGTGCACTGGCGCCGTACTTGGAGCATCGGCAACTGGTACTGGTCATTAGCACTGCGATCAGCATACTTGTGTCAATGCTCCTCATCCTGCAGTTTCGTTCCCGGTCTGCAAGAGAAGAAATGCAGGGCTTGGTTCGTGACAGCAGGGCTATGCTCTGGTCGGCCATCGATACGATTGGCGAAGCATTTGTTATTTTTGACAGAGAGGATCGTCTCGCTTACTGCAACGAGCAATACCGCGCCTATCACCGTACTACGGCAGACATGCTGGAACCGGGGCGAAGTTTCGAGGAGATTCTACGCGTCGGAACTAAGCGCGGCCAATATCTTGAGGCTATAGGTCGCGAGGAACAATGGATTGCGGAACGCCTTGAAGCGCATCAAGAAGGTAATGCCGACCTTATTCAGCGTACGGATGATGGACGCTGGCTTAGGATAATCGAACGGATGACCCCAGAGGGGTTTCAGGTCGGTTTTCGAGTTGATGTGACCGAGCTTTACGAGGCAAAAGATGCTGCCGAGAGTGCTAACCGGGCGAAGAGCGAATTTCTTGCCAACATGAGCCATGAAATACGTACGCCGATGAACGGTATTCTTGGCATGACCGAAGTTCTGCTGGACTCCCGTCTGTCGACTGAGCAGCGCGAATACTTGAGTATCGTCAAGACATCAGGCGACTCGCTCCTCAGAATAATCAACAATATTCTCGATTTTTCAAAGATCGAAGCTGGCAAACTGCAACTGGAACGAATCCCCTTCGATCAAGGCAAAGCCATCGCTGCGATTGTTTCTGGACACCAGCCGCAGGCTTTGGCCAAAGGTCTGGCTGTCAATCTGCGATTGGAAGACGGTCTTCCGGTCTCCATCATTGGTGATCCGGGGCGTCTGGGTCAGGTGATTTCCAACCTGCTGGGCAACGCGATCAAGTTCACTGAGCATGGAAATGTTGAGATCAGTGTGCGACGCTCAGGAACGCCATCCATCGGGTCGATCCGTCTTTGTGTTTCCATTTCCGATACCGGGATTGGCATTGCGTCAGAAAATTTGACGACAATTTTCACCTCCTTTGTTCAGGCAGATAGCTCCATGACCCGCCAGTTTGGCGGCACCGGTCTCGGACTGACCATCTCCCGTGAACTGGTTGTTTTGATGGGCGGCTCACTGACGGTGGAAAGCGTATCCGGTCAGGGGAGTACGTTCAGTTTCGACTTTCAGGCCGAAATTGCCGAAAAATCACTTGAGGGTAAAGAGTCGCAACCGTCTCGCGATGAGCCGCTGCTGCCATCCCTGAACATCCTGCTGGTTGAGGACAACAAGGTAAACCAGCGTTTGGCGGTTGCCATACTTGGCAAAGCCGGGCACCAAGTGACTGTCGCTGGTAACGGCCTTGAGGCTCTCGAATGCCTTGGCGGAGGGACTTTCGATGTGGTCCTGATGGATATGCTGATGCCGGGTCTTGACGGGATAGAGACGACGCAACGCATCCGTGCGCGAGAGGCTGGGACAGGAGTGCATTTGCCGATCATTGCCATGACGGCCAGTGCCCTGATCGGCGACAGAGAGCGCTGTCTGGCGTCAGGCATGGACAACTACCTGACTAAACCATTCAATCGCGCTGAGCTGTTTCAGGTGCTGGCGCGGCTTGGTGACAGGGTAAAATCCACGTCCTGACTATGCTCGTTAGTTACTTGAGAATTTCCAGAAGTTCCACTTCAAAAATAAGCGTCGAGTCGGCCGGGATCGTACCGGGAACGCCGCGGCTGCCGTAAGCCAGATTGGGCGGGCAGAGCAGCTTGGCCTTGCCGCCGACCTTCATCGTCTGCACGCCTTCGGTCCAGCAAGGAATGACGCGGTTCAGGGGGAAGGTCGCCGGTTGCCCGCGACCGTAAGAGCTGTCGAACTCCTTGCCATCGGTCAGCGTGCCACGGTAATGGACCTTGACCGTTTCGCTGCTCTTCGGGCTGGCGCCGGTGCCTTCCTTTATCGTGGTGATCACGATCCCGGAGGCGGTTTTCGTCTCCTTGGCGGTGGCAGCTATCGCTTGAAAAGAAGTAGCGATCAGGAGGGCTGCGGTCAGGGTTGCCAGTTTGTGCATGGTTATGCCTTTACTTTGAGGTTGAGAGTAATAAACATGGATTGTGCCGCAAATCAGAAAAAGCCGGATTCGCCGCGGCGTCGGTTTCGCCAGGCCTGCCGCTGGCGTTCGGTGAGAAATGTCCAGGCTACGATCCGGCTCTTCTTCTGGCCTTGGGCCATTTCTATGGTTCGGCTGTCCTGCACGCCAGCTGTTTTCAGGGCGCGATAGACCGTGGGCAGGCTGGTTGCCTTGGAGGCAAGCGTGGTGAACCACAAACAACTGTTTGAAATCTGCACGCTCTCGGCGATCATGCGGCTGACGAAACCTTCCTCGCCACCGGCACAGCACAACTCGGCGCTTTGCCCGCCGAAATTCAGCAGCGGCGCTTCGTCGCCTGTGGCCCCCTTGCCCAGATTCTTCCATTTGCGCTCGGTGCCAGCGATTGCGTCGTCCATCGTCGCATGAAAAGGCGGGTTGCTCATGGTCAGGTCAAACAGCTCGTCGGCCTTCAACACGCCTTTGAAAACAGCCGCCCGCGAGGCTTGAAAGCGCAGTTCAATGGCGTCGCGGTGCCCGCTGTTGGCGTCGACCGTTTTCTGTGCGCAGGCCAGCGCGGTGCGGTCGATGTCGGTGCCGACGAAATGCCAGCCGTATTCGCTGTGGCCAATCAGCGGATAGACGCAATTGGCGCCGACGCCGATATCGAGCACGCTAATCGCATCACCGCGCGGAACGACGCCACCGTTGCTG
The DNA here is from genome assembly GCA_020047725.1 of Betaproteobacteria bacterium. Taxonomy (GTDB): domain Bacteria; phylum Pseudomonadota; class Gammaproteobacteria; order Burkholderiales; family Rhodocyclaceae; genus Propionivibrio. Next base: position 647 of record JAIFNM010000052.1, on the reverse strand, counting down.
TCGGCCAGCAGATCGGCGAGGTGGTGCAGGTAATCGGCGCGTCCGGGGATGGGTGGGCAAAGGTATTGCGCGGGCAGATCCCAGCCGGTAATGCCGTAAATCTGCTTCAACAGCGCGCGGTTGAGCGCCCGGACGGCATCGGGGTTGGCAAAGTCGATGGAGTCATCGCCGTAAGGATTGGGCGCCACAAAAGCCGCGAGCTCCGGGCAGCAGGCAATCAGTTGCTTGAAGTCGTAGCGACCATTGTGTTTGTTGCGCGGATGCAGGCCTTTCTTCTCGGCCGGAGCGGCACGCGGGGGACGATTGGCTGGGGAGGGCGCGGCTGGCTTTTTTTGCATAGGTCGGCGGGCTTGTAAAATCGGATGTGGGCCGCATTGTCCCACAACGCGTTAAGGCGTACAGCGGAACGGCAGATGCTCCGCCGCTTCATCCCGATAAGCCTCAACTGCGCCGCCCTGCTGTTCCAGATGCCGGCCAATCAGCTTGCGCATCTCCGGATCAGCGATCCAGTGCATTGAGCTGACCACGGTTGGCGTGAAGCCTCGTGCGATTTTGTGCTCGCCACCGGCGCCAGGCTCGAAGCACTGCAATCCTTCACGCAGGCAGTAGGCGATACCCTGGTAAAAACAGAGTTCGAAATGCAGACT
>JAIFNM010000129.1 GCA_020047725.1 Betaproteobacteria bacterium | reverse complement strand
CACACCCTGGTGCTTGCCGATGCCTATAGCGCGCATGCGCCAACGGCAGGGTACGAGACCCTTCCCTACATCGACTCGGAGCGTCTTGTTCGTCCTGAACACGAGTACATCAGCCAGTGGAATCAAGCCTTCGAGATTCAATCGGGCAAGTATGAAATCGACGATTATGATTTTGAGCGACCGAGTGTCGAACTCGCGACACGTTCGAAGATGTCACGGGAACACACGCTCTCCGATTACGAGATCTACGATTATCCCGGGGACTACCTCAAGACCGCCGATGGCGAACAGTATGTCGACGCACGAGTCGACGAGTTGCAGTCCCAGTTCGAGATTGCGCGTGGCGAGAGCAATGCGCGCGGCCTGGCCTCCGGATCACTGTTCAAGCTCACCGGGCAGCCCCGCGCGGACCAGAATCGCGAATACCTGGTTCTTTCTGTCGCCTACAGGTTGAGCTTCAATGCCTATGAAACGGGCGAAGCGCAAGGTGCAACCTGCACCTGCCAGTTCAGTGCGCTGAACAGCAAGCAGCAGTTCAGACCGCAACGTACCACGCCAAGACCATTTGTCCAGGGGCCTCAGACGGCGCTTGTCGTCGGTCCATCGGGCGATGAAATCTACACCGATAAGTATGGGCGCGTAAAAGTGCAATTTCATTGGGATCGGTACGGGAAGAAGAATGAAAACAGCTCATGCTGGGTCCGCGCCTCACATCCTTGGGCTGGCAAGAACTGGGGCATGATCGCCATCCCGCGCATTGGTCAGGAGGTAATCGTTGATTTCCTCGAAGGCGATCCGGATCAGCCAATCATCACCGGGCGCGTGTACAACGCCGAGCAGATGCCGCCCTGGGCGCTTCCGGCCAACATGACCCAGAGCGGTATCCTGACGCGTTCCACCAAAGGTGGTGCCTACAGTACAGCCAACGCGATTCGCTTCGAGGACAAGAAGGGTAGCGAGCAACTCTGGATCCACGCGGAAAAAAACCAGGACATCGAAGTTGAGAACGACGAAACGCATTGGGTCGGGCATGACCGGACCAAGACAGTCGATCATGACGAAACCACGCATGTGAAACACGACCGCACTGAAACGGTCGACAACAACGAGACGATCACAATTGGTGTAAACCGTACCGAAAGCGTGGGCAACAACGAAACGATTTCGATTGGCAACAACCGAAGCATTACTGTCGGGGCCAGCGAGACGGCAACGGTGGCCTTGCAGCGTACGCATACGGTTGGCGTCAATGAAACAATCACGGTTGGCGCAGCGCAAGAGATCTCGGTCGGTGCAGCGCAGGCGGTTACCATCGGGGCCAACCAGACGATCAACGTTGGTGCCAACATGAGTGAAGATGTCGGCGGAGCACAAAGCTATTCGGTCGCCAAGGCGCGCACGGCCTCCATCGGCGAGAATGATTCGCTGAAAGTTGGGAAGAACCTTGTTATTGATGCCGGGGATTCAGTAACGATCAAAACCGGCAGTGCGAGCATTATGATGAAGAAGGACGGAACGATTCAGATCAAGGGCAAGGACATCACGATTGAAGGCTCGGGCAAGATCAACGTCAAGGCGAGCAGCGATATCGTAATGAAGGGCTCAAAGATACTGCAAAACTAGCGGAGGCGATTAATGAATGCCAGAGATTCTGCTCAATCTTGTCTGAACCCGGCAACCGAGATGCCGGAGTGTGCAGAGGATTTGCTTCGCCCACTGATGCAAGCAGCCAGCACACCATCAGCAGTTACATTGTCAACGTCCGGTGTGCAGGTTGGCGAACTAGTCGCGATGACCAACGAAGGCCGCACACCAATGGTTCTCTACCCAGGACAGCCGGGAAGCGCCGCGCTCGCCGCGCGCACAACCGTCGATCTGCATGGTAACCACATGGGTAGACAGGTCGTTCTGATGTTTGAAGGTGGTAATCCCGCGCGCCCCATCGTCATGGGGGTGTTGCGTGAAGGCGAAGGTTGGCCGTTGCAACATCAGCCAGCCCACGTTGAAGTCGATGCCGACGGCGAGAGAATGATCGTCTCGGCTCGCGAGCAACTCGTGCTTCGTTGCGGTAAGGCAAGCATTACCTTGACGAAAGCCGGCAAGGTTCTGATCGAGGGATCGTATTTACTGAGCCGTTCATCCGGAGTGAATCGTGTCAAGGGTGGATCGGTGCAGTTGAATTGAATGCGGATTGGCGAGCACAGGGATACCACTGATGGAGCTAATTAATGGCACCCGCATGGTCGCGGGATACAACATGGGACTGGAACCCAGTGGTCGCGAACTGCTGGTAGTGGTGATCAAAGGCACGTTCGTTCTGCCCAGGTCGGGCGAACAAGTGCGGCTTGCCGACGAGCAATTGCCGCTCATCATGGCTGACACCTTCACCGGCGAACCAGGTTTCAGTGCGCCAATGTACGAGGTTGACTTCGCGCTACGCAAGCCTGCCTGCGATGTGCTACTGGTTGGTCATGCCCGCGCACCGGAAGGCCATCAGGCGACTCGACTACGTGTCGGCTTGCGTGTCGGGTCGATGGAAAAGACTTTCGACGTAGTCGGTGACCGTGTATGGCAGGCTGGGTCCAATGGCATCACCGTGTCGGCGCCACGACCCTTCACCGAAAAGCTCGTCACCTACGACATCGCCTTCGGAGGCGTGGACCGAAACAGCAAAGAAGAAAGCGAACACGACGCCTTCTTGCCCAACCCAGTCGGCCGCGGCTGGCACAAGCACCTGAAAAATGAGTGGATCGACGGCAAGCCGTTGCCCAATACCGAGGAACTGGGCCGGGCGGTGGACTCTCCCAGCGACAAGTACACGCCGATGGCCTTGAGTCCGCTCGGCCGTGGCTGGCCGCAGCGTGCGCGCTACGCAGGTACCTACGACCAACAATGGCTTGACGATGTCTTCCCCTTTCTGCCTAAGGATTTCGATGACCGGTACTATCAGGCGGCGCCCGAAGATCAGCAGGTACCGTTTCCGAAAGCGCCCATGGAAGTCGTGCTGAGTGGCTTTAACGCCGATGGCGTGCGGCAGTTCATGCTGCCGCACTTCGAGGCGCCAGTGCATGTTTTTCCGAAGCACGGCGAGCGCGAAGACTACATTGCCACCCTGGACACGATCATGTTCGAGCCCGATCTGGAGCGCTTCACCATGAGTTGGCGCATTGCGCGTCCGTTGCGTAAGAACATGCATGAGATTTTGCAGATCCTGGTTGGCAAGAAGGATGACGAGTGGTGGCGCAGTAGTGATGTGTTCGGCAGTGTTTCAACGAGTGATTCGGGCAAGATCTAGTGATGTCGACCGGTAATGTTTTCATAGAACGCGTCGGACTCGTTACGAGTGTAGGGAACAACTCGGCTACTACGTGCGCCGCAATTCGCGCGAAATTGAGTAACCCCTCCGAGACTCGGTTCGTAAATCGCAGTGGCGAATGGATAAATGCTCATCGGGTGTGCGTAGAGCTGCCGTCCCGGGGTTTGGCCAGAGTTTCAGCAATGGCGGCTATCGCGCTCGATGAGTGTTTGGAATCGATTCCTGATCAGGAACGATCAAGGATGCCGTTACTTCTGTGCGTCGCAGAGCTTGGACGTCAAGATCGAAGTGATGAATTGGATGATCAGTTGCTCGAGGACATACAGCGACGGTTGAATGTTCGATTTGCCCCGGAGTCAGCTGTCCTTGCCTTGGGCCGGGTGGGCGTTTGCGTGGCGCTAAAAATAGCACGACAGCTCATGTTGGACCAGAATGTACCGAATGTCATGGTTGCTTCAGTCGACAGTCTTGTAAATGCGGCGGTGTTGCGGTACTACGAAGAGAATGATCGATTGTTGACACCAAGTAATTCCGATGGCCTGATGGTGGGAGAGGCTGGCGGAGCCGTGCTCCTGGGGCGCTGTCGCGAACGATCGGCCTTGCGTCTCGCGGGTCTGGGCCTCGGGAAGGAAAGTGCCCACATAGATTCCGGATTGCCTTTACGTTCTACAGGCCTGGCTGGGGCAGTCACCGGTGCATTAAATGAGGCTGGTTTGCAGTTGCACGAGCTCGATTATCGAATTACGGACATTTCTGGCGAAAGCTATTACTTCAAAGAAGATGCATTGTGCGTGGGGCGACTCTTGCGCAGGCACAAGGAGCAATTCGAAAACTGGCATCCAGCCGAATCAGTCGGTGAAGTTGGTGCTGCCGCAGGAAGCATAATGATTGCGTTGGCGTTATATGCGTGCCGAAAAGGTTTTGCACCAGGGCAGAAGGTAATAATGCACTGGAGTGCCGACGATGGGCAGCGCGCTGCAGCGGTGTTTGTTTTTGAAGGTGATCGATGAGCAACAAGGTGTTTGCGAACTTGATGGAAATATCCTGCAAGGCAGCGTCTGACGGGAAGTCGGTCTGCTCGTTCCCTGATGTCTGCTTCACCCCTCCGCAAACGCCGGCAACTCCGCCTGGAATTCCGATTCCCTATCCAAATACAGGTATGGCATCGGATTGCACCGACGGATCTTCAACCGTCAAGATATCCAATCAGGAGGTGATGCTTGGAAGCAAGTCCTACTTCAAGACGAGTTCTGGGGACGAAGCAGGATCTGCTCCAAAGAAGGGGCTCATTACTGGCAAAATTCAGGGAAAGGTGTATTTCGCGTCATGGTCGATGGATGTGAAGATCGAAGGCGAGAATGTGGTCCGACATTTGGATTTCACAACCCACAATCACGCTTGTCCGACCGCCAATAATCCGGTTCCATGGCCACACATCGTCAGTCTCGCCACGGCGGGGATTGCCACAAAGCCGCTCAAGTCCTGCCCGAAAGAATGCAAGACGAAGAAGACGCACAAGACCCGCTACAAGAATTTGCGTAAGGGCACTCCGTCCGATTCGGCGCAAGCCTCGGTCAATAGAATCAAACCCAAGATTTGCGCATCGTGCAAGTCTCCCGCAACGACACTGGCGGCCGACCATATCGTTCCGCTCAAGAAGATCTGCGAGATGCCAGGCTTTGCATGTCTGCCCAATGAGGAGCAAGAAAAGATTGCCGACATGAAGTCGAACTACGATGGTTTGTGCGGGTCATGCAACTCCTCAAAAAAGGATCGGCTCTGGCACAATTGGAAGCAAGTTAAAACCCGATCCCTGACATTACATCCATCAACGCGAGCGGCGAAGATGAAAAAAACTGAGGAAATCGCCAAAGAAATCGCTATGAAGATACGAGCGACGCCATGCAAGGATTGATTCACTTGCAGTATTGCCTGTCTTTGGGGGAGGAACGAAATGAAGTTCGATGATGACGCCATTGGCGATTTTCTTGAGCAAGTTACACCGGAAGGTAACCCGAGGATCTATACCTTGTTTGAGAAAGGAGTGGCCGCCATCGGCGAACTGCCTCCGGCATGGGAGTCCCTTCGCGCTTCGCCGTTTGATCAGCACTTGGCCTTGGCTTCACTGTGGAACGAAGCTGGATTGAAATTGCCACTTACGTTAGAAATACTGCAGCGGAAGCTGGTCGCTTTTATGTTGCTGACGACTGACTCGGAAATGCCCTCGTTATTGTATCTGTTCGATGAAGGGCGAGATTTGGTGGCGCGTCGCGGATATTGGCCTGCGAAACAACTGCCTGCCGTCACTGCAGGGCTGGCTGCGGACCTGTGGCCTTTTTATCGGCTACATGACGGGTGGGTTAGTTTATTCAGCGGTGAGGCTGGTCCGTTGCCGTCGAAACAGTGGGTGACGTTGGGGATGGCGCCTGGAGTTAACGGCTTTTTGCAGGTTTTCTCAAAGGGTAGTCAGTCAATCGGGTTCGACCTTGATGAACATCCTGCAATGGCGTACTCAATTGATGCTGACGACGAGGAAGTTGAGCAAATCAAAGATTTTTGGAGCGAACTTGATGATTGCCTTGCCGGGGGGCTTCGTTCGTTTCCCGACGCATAGCTTTCCGTGTGTAGGGTGAGGTTGCATACAGTGAACTGCATATGTCGAAAGTGATCGGGTGCCGCTTGCGGTAAATGCCCGGGTTTCAGGTGAATACTCGAACGCTACACCAAATTGAAATCTTTACAAAGGCTTAGCAGCCATGTGTGTCATCTCTAGCCAACCGATAGCGACCGTTGTCCAGCAACACACCGAGGAACCGGCGGTTTTGCGAAAATGAAAGGAGCCAAGGTCGCTTTTCTTCAAATTAGGATAACTGAGTTATGGTAAAGACCAAGATAGTCCTGCCAGCCAACAATTCGTCTTGGCTGAAGAACAGGAGACACCCAAAGCGCGTGCCGCGCAGCATCCCAGTTAGCAAACCGAAGCAGGACTAACAATGCCAGTCATTTCCAGGCCATATGTACTGCCTGTGGTTCAACAGCACGCCGAAGAATCTGCTGCCTTGCGCAATGTGCGCTCGTTGCTGGTGGTTGCACCGCATGTCAGGATTCGTCACTTGCGTCGTCTGGACGACCGGATCGCGGCTCATCTTGACGGCCTTGCCGTGGCGGGTGAATTCGGCTGGAAGCTGTGCGAAGCAGCGCTGGAAAACCCCGGCGTTGGCCAAGTATTCGCAGCAACGGTACAAGCGATAGAAAGCAAAAACTCGCGTGGACTCGACAACCTGCTGGCACTGGCTGAGGCGGTTTCCGAAGCGCAGCCTGGCCTCACCTCGGCCTTCGGCTGGGTCTCAGCGCAGTTTCTGCAGGGTACGATCAAGAACCTGCTTGTTTCAAAAAGCCCATTTCAGCGCCAGATCGGGATCGCGGCCTGCGCCATGCATCAGGTCGATCCAGGAACGGCACTGAATGCAGCGTTGGTTGATAAACATGCCTTGCTTCGCGCACGTGCTCTCCGCGCGGCGGGGCAGTGTGGGCGGCGTGATCTGTTGGCAGTATGCGTGAAGGCTTTGGCGGACGAAGATGTCTCCTGCTATTTCTGGGCCGCGCATTCGGCGGTTCTCTTGGGTGAGCGCGGTCGGGCGATCGATGTTCTCAAGGAGATCTCCTTGCGCGAGGGGTTGTGTCGCGCTCGTGCCCTCCGTTTGGTGCTGAAATTCCTTGACGAAACGCAGGCTAGGCTATTGCTCAAGGCGCTGGCATCCGATCCTGCCAATATCCGCCTTCTCATTCAGGGCGCCGGTATCGCTGGCGATTTCCATTACGTGCCTTGGCTCATCAAGCAGATGGAGGATCTGAAGCTCAATCGCCTTGCCGGCGAAGCGTTCAGTCTCATCACCGGTCTTGACCTCGCCTATCTAGATCTGGACCGCAAGCCGCCTGAAAATTTCGAATCCGGCCCCAACGACGACCCGGACGATCCCGACGTGTCGATGGACGCTGATGAAAGTCTGCCGTGGCCCGATCCGGGGAAAATCAGAGCGTGGTGGGAGGCCAACGGACCTCGCTTCCACGAAGGCGTTCGCTACTTTATGGGCGAGCCCGTGAGCCTGCAAAACTGCATGCTGGTATTGCGTGAAGGCTATCAACGCCAGCGCATCGCCGCCGCCGAATATCTGTGCTTGCTTCAGCCCGGTATGCTCTTGTTCCCGACCAGTGCGCCGGCCTGGCGGCAGGAGCGTTGGCTGAGCAAAATGGAGTAACTTGTGGCTGCCCGGTACATCCTCGCTGCCTTGGCCGTTGTCTTTGTTGTTTCCGCCGTGCTGCGCTTGCTGCGTGACGGTGGTCATCTCACGACGGCAAGCAAGACCTGGTTATTGGTGGGAATAATTTTCGCCGGAGTAAGTTTTTGGCTCTGGATTCAATAAATGACTTTATTCAGATTGAAGTGCTATGGCTTCCCAAGCTTCCGGCATAGTATGTTGATACTGAATCACGATTAGGCGTGAAGGTTCATGATTAAAATCGAAATCGTTTCCTACAATGGTCAACGGCCCGCGCAGCCCACCCTGGCTGAATTCGATGAGATGGGCGGGACGATCGGACGCTCTGACGGGAATGCACTGGTCTTGCCCGATCCCGACCGCTATGTTTCGCGAAACCATGCGACTATCGCCTTTCGCTCTGGCGGCTACGTCATCCGCGACCTTAGCAGTGCATCGCCGGTTATCGTCAATGGACAGCCTTTGGGCAATGGCCGCGAAGCCATACTGGCCGGCGGGGATGAAATCCGGATCGGGGGATATATCCTCCGGGTGGTGGTTGAACCACCAAGAGGGGCGCCGCCATTGCCTGTGGCGCGAGCAGGGGGGGCGCCGGTAGCGCCGCGAGATGACCCTCTGGCCATGTTCGGGCCATCGAGCACTGACCCGTTTGCCGACTTGTTACCTCCGGTCCCCCCGCCTCCCTTCGGACGCGATCAGTCGGACGTTTACGGTAGTGGAACCAACGCTCCGGTCAAACGCGAAACGATTCCAACCGATTTTGATCCCTTTGCCGATTTAATGGCTTCGCCGGCAGCGACGGATCCTTTTTCCCAGCAGTCCAATCCGTCTCGCCTGCCGGATGATTTCAACCTTGGACTGGCGCCGGCTTCCAGTCAAAGCATTGACCAGCTTTTTGGTTTGAACGCCGGTAGTAGTGTCGATCCTTTCGCCAATGGACATCCTTTGGGCGAGGTTGGTCGCAGCCCCGAAAATGCTTCAAGCCTGGATCCTTTGGTGGCGATCGGCGCTGTTTCAGCACAGCCTGTTGCGTCCGGCGCGCAGCGCGACAACAGCATGGAAATTCGTGCCGCGTTTAGCCCGCCCCCGGTTTCGTTCCCGGACCCGATTCCGGTGCCAGAACCGGTACCCGCAGTACAGCCTTTGTCCGCTGAAGCTCCTGCGGATACAAAAAGCATGTTGTTTTCGTGGAATGCGCCTAGCCAAGAAACGCCTGGCGGCGAAATCAGGACGGTGATTGTCCCCTCTGCGCGGCAGGTTGCAGTTGCTCCCCCGAACGTCAAAGAGGCTCCTCCCGCCTCTTCCGCGAATCAACCGCCTCCTGCGGTGCGCGTGGAACCGCCGCCGCTGCCACGCTCTATGCCAAGTAGTCCCGACGCCGCCTCCGGAAACGACTTGATGCGCGCATTTCTGGCCGGCGCTGGCGTGCCCGATCTTGATATGCAGGAACCGCTATCACCCGAAATGATGAGCAGAATTGGTCAGTTGCTGCGCACATCGACGCAAGGCACGCTTGACCTGCTTCTGGCGCGAGCGTTGATCAAGCGCGAAGTTCGCGCTGAAGTGACCATGATTGTGGCACGTGAAAACAATCCCCTGAAGTTCTCGCCCAATGTGGACGTTGCCCTGGCTCATTTGCTGGCTCCGCGTGGGCAAGGGTTCATGACTCCGACGGCTGCCATGAAGGACGCGTGCGACGATCTGCGTGCGCACCAGTTCGGCTTCATGGCCGGCATGCGTGCCGCTCTGGATGGCGTTCTACGGCGTTTTGATCCGGCCCAACTTGAGCAACGCCTTACCGACAAGAGCTTTGTCGACTCGATGCTACCGATGAATCGCAAGGCCAAGTTGTGGAGCCTGTTTGCCGAGCTTTACGCCGATATCAACAAGGAGGCGCAAGACGATTTCCACGCCTTGTTTGGCAAGGAATTCTTGCGTGCCTACGAGTCCCAGCTCGACAAACTGGACAAACAAGGTGACGACACGCCTAATTCTGGAAAATACTGAACAGGGACCACCATGGAACTTGAAATTCACGTGCTCTCAAAGCCGGGTGGTCGTGCAATCAACGAGGACGCCTATGGCGTGTGGTCCAATCCCGGCGCATGCTTTTGCGTCATTTCCGACGGTGCTGGCGGCCATCTTGCCGGGGAGGTTGCTTCCAGGCTTGCGGTCAAGCAAGTACTGGAGTGGTTCTATCGGACGCCAGACGTCGGTTCGGACGCACTTGAAGCCGCCTTGAAGTCGGCAAACGACGCAATCGTTTACGAGCAGCGACAGTCGCCCGAGACGTCCGACATGCGTGCCACCATACTCGTTCTCGCAATCGATACGGCGAATGCGACGGCTCGATGGGCTCACATCGGCGATACGCGTTTGTACTGTTTTCGTGGCAAGCGCATCATTGCTCAGACACGCGATCATAGCGTCGTCCAAAGCATGGTGGATGCGGGTTATCTTGAGCAGAAGAATCTGCGTGCGGCACCCAGGCGGAACGCCTTGTTTGCTGCCCTCGGCGATGCCCAGGCATTTGCGCCAAGTGTGGAAGAGAACTTATTCCCTGTCCGCGATGGTGATGTGTTTCTGCTTTGCACCGATGGGTTTTGGGAGTACCTTGATGAAGCCCAGATGGAGCGTTTGTTGATGCAGGCAGAATCTCCCGATGCATGGCTCCGGCAGCTCGAAGCGGAGGTGCTGAAAGGTGGGCGTGCTGGTCAGGATAACTACTCTGCGCTGGTCGTGTCGTGTACTGAATCAGAGGAGGTGACGCGAATGCCTTTGGCTTCAGGCGCTTGAGTAGTCTAATGGCCAACGGTGCTTTTCAGGTCCAAAGCGTCTCATTGACAGTTATTGCCATGCTGCGTTTTCCTTACTATTCTTGATGTGTAGGCATGTTTATTATGAGGTGGTGTATGAAAGTAAAATCCATTTGTCTGATGATCGCGTTGGCGGCACTTTCCTTTTCAGCCTTAGCCCAGTCTGAAAAGGTTCTCGGTGGAAAGGACATTACCGAATCCGCGCTGATTCAGGCACTTAGTCCAGCTACCGGCTCAGGCGATACGCCGACTCGTACCCGCAGTATTCGAGTCAGCCCTGAAAATGCTTCGATCGGTGCTGCCGTCAAGCCCGCTAGCGCGTCGCTGATGATCACTTTTGAAACCAATTCTGCCACGTTGACTCCGCGTGCCAAGCAGTCGCTTGATGTGGTCGGCGAGGCTCTTGCTTCCAATAAGCTTGGCAGTTTCCGTTTCGCGATACAGGGCCATGCCGATCCACGAGGGGACTCTGAAGCGAACCTGCGGCTCTCACAATTGAGGGCCGAATCAGTGCGCCAGTATCTCGTGCAAAGCAAGCAGATCGACGAAAGTCGGCTGGAAGCCGTTGGCAAAGGAGACAAGGAGTTGATAAATTCCTCAAACCCGGCCGCCCCGGAGAATCGACGAGTGACGATTATCAATCTCACTCAGTAGAGATTGACGTGCTCCCTTCAAGTGGGAGCTTTGGAGGTTCAATTTCTGGCTGGTAAAGAGGCTCAAGCGTGAAGACTCTGTCGACAGCGCGCCATCTTTTCTTCTGCTTAGGAGCGTTCGCCACGGTTCTTTTGGAACCTGCTTTGGCTCAGGTTCCCTTGCCAGTACAGGCAGGCCAAATCGAACGGCAGTTCCAGCGACCACCGGAGCCGCGAGCTCAGCCGGGGAGTCTGCAACTCCCGGAAGCATCGTTGAACCCACCAGCCAACGCCTCTGACATCCGATTCGCGCTCTCTCAGCTTATAGTCGAGGGCGTGACCGTCTATCCGGAATCCGCCCTGCGGCCATACTATGAAGGAAAACTCGACAAGGATGTCTCGCTCGCAGAGGTCTATGCCATTGCTGGTGCTTTGACTGCGCGCTACCGCAACGACGGCTATATCCTTTCTCAGGTCCTGGTGCCAGCGCAGACGATTGAAGGTGGGCGTATTCGCTTGAAGGCTGTGGAAGGCTATGTTGCCGATGTTCGGGTAGAGGGCGAAGTCGATACGCGCCGCGGCCTCGTAGCTACTTATGCGGACCAAATCAAGGCAACGCGGCCGTTGACCGTAGCGGCTTTAGAGCGCTATCTGCTTCTGATGAACGATTTGCCAGGCGCTTTCGCACGTGCTGCCTTGGTGCCTTCAAAGACCGAGCAGAACGCATCCGACCTGGTGGTCCAATTTTCACAGAGCCGTATCAGCGGTGGATTGACCGTCGAAAATCGCGGCAGCAGGACTCTCGGTCCGGTGCGCTGGAGTGCTGATCTCGATCTGTTTTCCGCACTCGGGTTACAGGACCGGACCGGTATCAGAATTGTATCGACCCTTAATCGCGAACTCGACTATTTCTCCTTGTCTCATGATGAGCAGATTGGCAGCGACGGTGGCAAGCTAGGACTGCAGTTCAACGTTGTACGTTCCAGGCCGGACGAAAGCCAATCATTCATTCCGCTCAATCTCGAAACCAGCTCAAATTCCGGTTCCGCCAGCTACAGTTACCCGATGATTCGCAGCCGTAGTGAGAACCTATACCTGCGTGGTGGCGTTTCGGTACACGATGGCTTTACGACGGTGTTTGGCGTGGCCGATACTCAGGATCACATCCGTGCCCTCCGCTTGGGTCTGAGTTATGACTTGGCGGACAGCTATCGCGGCGTCAACATTGTCGACGTGGAAATTGGCCAGGGGGTGCGCGGCTTGGGCGCTTCGCGGGCTGGCGATACCGACCTTTCACGGGCAGCTGGTAAGCCGGATTTCACCAAGCTATCGCTTTATGCCGCACGCCTGCAATCCCTGGCGCAGAATTGGTCGCTGCTGGTCGCTGTCAATGTTCAGTACGCAGCTACGGATCTTCTGTCGCCAGAGTTGTTCAGTTTCGGTGGCGAGCAGTTCGGGCGTGGCTACGATCCTTCCGAACTGGTTGGAGATAGTGGTGCTGCAATGAAGCTGGAACTCCGCTACACCAATAGTCTTCAGGATGGTTTGAGTTATACCGGCTATTGCTTCTACGACGCCGGATTTGTGCGCCAGCGCACCCCAGCCGGGGCACCCGCTTCCGAGTCAGCGGCATCGGCAGGACTTGGGTTGCGTTACACCTTTGGCCGTTATCTGTCGGGTTTTGTGGAAATTGCCAAGCCGCTGACCAGAGCTGTGGCGGCGGAAGAAAACCACAATGCTCGCGTTTACGCCGGACTATCTGTGCGGTTCTGAGTCTGCTTTCGGGAGAATTACGGTACGTCCAGGTCTGATCTGGAAGATGCCTGTAGATTGAAAGGTCAGCAGGTAAATGGAGGGCAAGATGATCTGTACTAATCGCTCACCAAATCAAAACTGCGTTTGGCGCCTGACTCCAATAGCGGCCGCCATCTGTTCCCTTGGCTTGATATCTTCTGCAGTCAATGCCGAGCCGCAAGGTGGAGTCGTGCGTGCGGGGGCGGCCACCATTGCACAATCGGGTTCGACTACTCGTATCGATCAGGGCAGCGAGCGGGCGGTTATTGACTGGCGCAGCTTTGGTGTCAGTGCCGGGGAGTCCGTACTGTTCAGGCAGCCATCAAGAAGCTCGGCGACCCTGAATCGGGTGACAGGCGAACAACTCTCGATGATCCTTGGCCGGATTGAAGCGAATGGTCGGGTTGTTCTGATTAACCCCAATGGCATCCTCTTCGGTCAGGGTGCCCAGGTCAATGTTGGGAGTCTCATCGCCAGCACAGCCAACATCAGCAACGCCAGCTTTATGGCTGGGCGCTTGCGATTCGATGAACCGGGCCGGCCCGGAGCCGGTATCATCAATCAGGGCAGCATCAGTGCCGCCGATGGCGGGTTGATCGCCCTGGTGGCACCGCATGTACGCAACGACGGCATGATTCAGGCACGCCTGGGCAAGGTTCTCGTTGGTGCCGGCGACACGTTCACCCTCGATCTGTATGGCGACGGCTTGATCAGCCTTGCCATTGCGCCTGAACACGGCAACGCTCTGCTCGACGAGACAGGCCAACAGATAGGCGCACTCGTTTCACACACCGGAAAGATCATCGCTGACGGCGGACAGGTTGTTTTGATTACTGCCCCAGGTGCCAAGGCGGTACTCGACGAGGTTATCAACCTTTCCGGCACCATCCAGGCCGACACTGTCGCCCAGCAGGGCGGGCGAATTGTGCTGCAGGGGCGAGGCGGTGCCGTCGATGTCACCGGTACCCTGAGCGCGCAAGGCAAGCAAACCGGACAAGGCGGCGGGATGATCGAAGTCCTCGGCGATGCGGTGCATCTGGCCGTCGGTGCGCAGATCGATGCCAGCGGCCAAGGCGGTGGTGGCACGCTTCATGTCGGCGGTGCTTTCCAGGGGCAGGGTTCGACCTACCGCGCCGACACAACCCGCATCGACGCCGGAGTCCAGCTGAAAGCTGATGCAATGGCGACAGGCAAGGGCGGCGAAGTGGTTGTCTGGGCTGACGGAAACACCACCTACGCTGGACAGATCAGCGCGCGTGGCGGAACGCTTGGTGGCGATGGCGGGCGCGTCGAAGTGTCGGGCAAGAAGACGCTCGACTTTCTGGGTTCGGTCGATGCCGGGGCGGCTAGCGGTGCGGCGGGAACGCTTCTGCTTGATCCCGCCTACCTTACCATCGGACTGGCTGAAGCCAGTTTGATCAACCGGGTCCTGCGCACCGGGACCACCACAACACTTGCCGCCGACGTTGATATCAATGTCAATGCCGTCATCGACGGCCGTGGGCGGCGGGCTGGCGGCGGGC
This sequence comes from Betaproteobacteria bacterium, assembly GCA_020047725.1. Taxonomy (GTDB): domain Bacteria; phylum Pseudomonadota; class Gammaproteobacteria; order Burkholderiales; family Rhodocyclaceae; genus Propionivibrio. The sequence continues at coordinate 2,090 of JAIFNM010000129.1, read as the reverse complement.
TCGCGCTGAGCGCAGGCCGCGACATAAACATCAACGACTTCATCGTTACCAACAACGGATTGATCAATCTGTTGGCTGCCAGCGGTACAGTTAACGTCGCTTCTGGCAAAGGTGTGTTCGCCGGTAGTGCGCCGATTCTGGTACGGGTAGGTGGCAATCTGTCCACCGCGCCGATTTTAACGTCCGGGTTGCTCAGCTTTGTTTCAACAGCTGGCAGCGTTAACCTCGATACTGCACTTGATGAGAGCATCGGATCAGTCAGTGTCAGCGCAGCGCGGGACGTTACTATTAACCAGCCAGTCGTCAATCTGCGCAATGGCAGTAGCTTCAACGCCGTTGCTGGACGCGACGTTCTGGTCAGTGCCCAACTTGATGGTCGTGGTGGCAGTTCCGGGGGGGCGGTCGGTTTGACGGCGGGCAACAACGTTCTGCTCAATGATCATGTTGTAACCAGACTTGGCACCATTCGCGCGCGAGCAATTGGCGGAAGCATCATCAGCGCAGTGGGCAAAGGCTTGTATGCCAATGGCAGTGCAATTGACCTCGTTTCGGGGGCTGATTTAAGCACCGGGATCTTGTCGACGACAGGCTCTATCAGCCTAGCTTCCACTTCGGGGTCGGTCAGCGTCGTGCGGGGCATCGACGGGACAGCGGGAGCCACGTCAATCAGCGCGGCAGTTGACGCAAATCTTGATACCGAAGTACTGAACATGCGCAGTGGCGCACCGTTGAACGTCAGTGCCGGGCGTGACGTTAATGTGCGTGCCCAAGTGGACGGTCGCGGCGGCGTTACGGGCGGTTCTGCGGCACTCACGGCCGGGCGCAATGTGAATATCTCGGAGGATATCGCGACCCATGATGGAGCGGTCAATCTTGTTGCCACCAGCGGAACCGTTATCCAGTCTCCGGGAACGCAAGTGCGAAGCAGTACGGCCCCGATCAGTGTCAGTGCCGGCGGCAATCTGACCAGTGCCAGCTACGTGACCACCGGTTCCCTGGATATCCGTTCGACCGGAGGTTCGGTAACCGTGGCCGAGCCGATTTACGACACAATCGGTGCAACCACCATCAGCGCTGCTGACAATGTCAATATCAATCGGCTGGTGGAAAACGTGCGTACCCTGGCCAGTCTCGGTGTGATTGCCGGGAACGATATCAATGTCAGCGCTCAGATCGGGCAGGATCGTTTGGCTATCACGGATACGGGTCCAATCACACTGGTCGCCGGGCACGATGTTAACGTCAGCGAAGATGTGGTCAGCCGTAACGCCCCGCTTGTTGTGCAAGGAACCACAGGAACGGTTCGCGTTGTTGCCGGAAAGCAGTTGCGCTCCGGCAATGGGAGTCTGACAGTTACGGCCGGCAGCAACTTGTATGTCGGCAATCCGGCGGCGGCCAAGCCCAACGTCGATACGCCGTATGTCACCAGCGGCGCACTGAACGTTTCATCCTCTTCTGGCACGCTTTACATTGAGGCGCCGATACCCGATTCCACCGGGCCGGTTAATCTTTTTGGCGGCCATGCAGTGGTGGTGAACGAGCGAATCTATTCCAACAACCAGAACATCAGCATTACGGCGGGTGCAGGCGGCATTGTCATGAATGCGGCGACCATTCAGGTTCCTAGTACCGTCAATCCGCCGACGGAAGAAATTCTCCTGAGCGATACCGATGCACGGCTGGGCAATCTCATCTTGCTGGCACAGGGTGACATCAGTGCGCCATCTTTGCGTACCGCCGGTACACTGAGCGTGACATCCACGGCAGGACATATCCTTGGCGGCAGGATTTACGGGAGCCGGTCCGGGAATGGGGCCTTGCCTGCGCAGGTGCGCTTGGCGGCAGCACAGGGCGTTGACTCCTTTAATACTGATAGTTCGCCCGATGTCGAGGCACGTTCCTCGGCCGGATCGGTAAATCTCACTGTCTTTGCGCCTCAGCGGCTCTTTATTGATGCTGCGCTGGATGCAAGGACCGGCGGCTGGATAGGCAATGCTGCGGAGTTGGTGGCGGGGCGGGATGTCATACTGACCGGAGTTTCCAGCGCTAACCTGGTACGCGCAAGTGCCGGGCGAGATTTCTGGCTGAAC
>JAIFNM010000163.1 GCA_020047725.1 Betaproteobacteria bacterium | reverse complement strand
CTCTCTACCGATTGCCCTTGGCGCGGCATGATTACGGGTGTCGCCATTTACTTTGCTCCCAAACTATTCAAACTTGAAATTGAAATACACGAAGCAGAACCAATGCAGGTATCGCGTCTACAGGTCGTACCCCATTTGCTTGCGACCCAGTGGCGTTAGATCCGAGGGCAAAAATCGATTGGAAAAATCCACTTCGTAATCTTCAGCGACGAAGTCTGGCGACGATTTTCCGGCTTCAAAGGCAGCACGCTGCTTGAGCAGGAAGGCACGGTTCTTGGCGCAGTCAGGAGCGGCACCGATGTACATCACGTTGCTGTAGCTCTTGCCGTTATGCTTGTCTTCAACGCCATGTATCAGATCCGGGTGCCACCACACGGTGTCGCCCGCTTCAACCTTGGGAATGGGACAAAAAGCACGCATCAGCAAGGAATGGTATTTCTCCGTGATGACCATGGCACGACCGGCAGTTGCACCGCACAGGTCGTCTTCCGCAATGTCGTCCTGTAGCGCGCGTAAAAGCATCCAGGCCATGGCATTGGCGATAGGAACCACGTTCAGGGTGCCGTCGCCGGGACCTTGTGCGGTAAGCGCTGTCCATGCCTGAAAGGTTCGGAACATGTTGCATACCGCCGGCGAAGGAATTTCCCTCGTTTCCGTACGATAAGCCGCAGAAAATGGATTGTAGGCAGCCAGGTCACCGCCGAAGACATGGCCGTACACATTGCGATAGCCAGGATCAGTCCAGCGTTCGATTGAGCCACCGTCGACGTGAGGAGAAAGGCCTAGCGATGCGTCACCGGGTTCTCTCTGGCGAACCCGATCTGCATAAGTGCATTCCTGATCCGGGTTGAATACGGATGTGCCGTCCTGATCGATGTCCCACAGGCGATTCAAGCAGCGACGGGCCTGGGCGAGCTCAACTGACTGACGGGCTTCCATTTGCGGTTTCGACCAGTAGAGGCCGTAAATCTGCGGACGTGAGTTGGCAAGGGTGCTGAAGTACTTATCAAGTCCGCGCTTTTCTTTCTGTTTTTCGATGTACTGGTTATCGGCAATATACGACTCAAGAGCCGTGTTCCACCTGTCGATGCGCTCCTTCTCAAAGACTCCGCGTACTACGACTATCCCGCGCTCCTTTATGCGTGCGACCATCGTGGTGCTTAAAGAATCCAGTTCGTTGAACTGGACCTGAGGAATTGGCGCGATCCCTTGCGTACGCTCGCTCTCGATCATTTCAACTTGAGATTCAATGTTACGCGTCAGCGTTTCAAAACGCTCTTCAAGATCGGGCATCTGGGCACGCAACTCGCGCTTGGCCGCGATGATCTGCTCACAATAGGGAAGATTCGGGTCATCTTGGTTCATGATGGTATTACTCCAGTGTTAAGTGGAAAGCTGGCGCACCGTGCGCAGTGCTGGTTCGTAGCGGTACAAAAACGGTCAAACGAGTCGCGGCCGAACTGATTAGCCAGGCAGACTTGCCGTTTCGTGCCGCGCCAGATGCCGACGAATGGCTTCGACCGCCATTTTGTGATCCTCCTGGGCGGGTAGCCCCGAAACCGTGATGGTTCCGATCACGCCAGCACCTTTCACTGTTACTGGTACGGCTCCTCCAAATGGCGCAAAGTCACTGGACGGTAGGCCATAGACCTCTTCCATCGATTGGCCCTTTGACTCCAACAGTTTGGCAATGTAAAAGGAACTGTTGAAGAAGCGTCCAACCACACGATTCTTGCGTACGACCCACTGATCGTTATCCGGGGACGTCCCAGGCAGCGCCGCGTGAAAGAGCTGCTGCCCGTTTACGGCGATATCGACGGTGACTGCTCGTTTCTCTTCGCGCGCAATTGCAACTAGATCGAGTCCGATTGCATAAGCGTCGTCAAAATCGAAACGCTCGAATTGCAATCTGCCCTGCTCCGCGAAGAGCTCCAAATCCTCCAGGTTCACGACAAGGCCTTTTCGAGGGCCTGCTTCATGACTTCCTTGTCCGGTTCCAGCCCGGTCCACATGGTGATGTTGAGGGCCGCCTGGTTGATCAGCATCGAGAGTCCACTTTGCCACTTCACCCCGCGTTTTTCGGCTTCCTGCAGGAACGGTGTAAAGGCAGGGTTCGGGATCACGTCCTGAACATACATCGCCGTGGTCAGCGTGTCATAGTCGATGTTCGGCTTATCGGTGATGTTCGGATAAAGACCGATCGAAGTGGCGTTCACCAGAATGTCGGTGCCCGCAGGAATCTTGAATTTGTCGACCCACGGGACATAATCCACCGAGACCGTCGTGTTTTCCTTGAGCGTCTGGACCAGCCCTTCCCCGAGGGCCATATCCTTCGGAATGTTCACAATGGTAAGCTTTTTGGCTCCCGCCAGCGCCAGTTCGACGCAGATAGCGCGGGCCGCGCCACCGGCACCGAGTACAACAATGTTCTTGTCTTTGGCCGAAACATCCGCACTGTCAAGGGCGATCATAAACCCCTGACCATCGGTGTTTTCACCAGTCAGAACCCCATCGTCATTGATAATGGTATTGACCGCTCCGATCAGCTTGGCACTTGGTGCAATCTTGTCCAGATACTTGATCACCTCGATCTTGTGCGGGATGGTGCAGTTAATGCCGCGCATCTTCATGGCCTTGAGTCCCTTGATCGCATCCGCAATATCTTCCGGATTCACGTCGATGGTCAGGAAGCGCCATTTGTCCAGGCCCAGTGCGCGGAAAGCCGCTTCCTGGATCACTACGCCAGGGTTTTCTGAAACCGGGTGGCCGAAAACACCGACCAGGCTATCCAAATAGTTTTGTTCTTTCACGTTCCGTTTCCTTTCAACTGTTGGCGTAATAGACAGCGCCGATCGCCTGGGCGAACTGGGCGACGGTGTAATCAGGGTTGTTCTCAAGCTGTTTCATAAGAGGAGTGTTGGCCATTCCAGTGCCGGCAACGACCAACGAGATATCCTTCTTGATCCGGCGAGCACCGTCGACCATCAGGTCAAAGCAAGTCTGGTTCTTGACGAGGCGACCAAACAGGAAACGCTCGTCGGTACCGGGATCGAGAATGCGTTTGCATTCGATCAGCGTGACCGCCAGCGCCTCGCCGATTTCACGCCAGATCTTGAAGTTGGTTTCGTCTTTTTCCCGATCCGGCAGCATCATCATGTGTTCGAGAAACGGCTTGCGCTGGTCGATCGGCTCGGTTGGCACGTAGAAGCCCTGCCCTCCGGCATGAGGACGCGAGACAACATAGCCCTTGGTTTTCAATTCCTCGAACAGGTCCGGTCGTTCTCCAGGGAAATATTTCAAAGCCAGACGGAAGACGCCGCTCTGGCTGCAGTATTTCTGCAGCGTTCCCGACAAGCCGGTGTTGAAATTGTTGACGCTGCGCAGATCGTCGCTCTCGTATTCGCGTTCCGGCCAGCTGCCGAGGTCAATGACGAAGTTATAGACTTCAAGGGGAATATCCGGAATGCTGCCTGACTCGGTAATCCAGCCGGTGCCGAGTTCCGTACCAAGCGTATGGGCGAACACCCCGTTAGTCACCTTTTGCGCATCGCCCGAAAAGGCCATTTCCACGGCGGCGGTGAAAGATGCCATCGGGCCATCGTTGATGATGCGGACGGCTCCACCCGGAATGACCGAGGCTCTGAGCCGGTCATCGAGATGAGTCAGTTGCGAAAAATCGGCGTCAAAATCGATATTCGGGTTGTTCCTGATACCGCGCGTCTTATAGACCTCGCCGCCGACAATCTTGTTCTTGACGACAACATCCGGGAAACACAGCCCGATGCCTGTGAGTCTCTCATCCATCGGCAAACCGGATTGGTTAAGTTGCCCCAGAATCTTCTCAATCACTTCGTCGGAAGCCTCCTTGTCCATCGCTCTGCGGATTGCCGACAAATAGGCGTCCTGCGCATCATGAGGAAGTCGATGAATCGCCAGACGGGCCTGAAGCAGACGAGCAATAAGGCAGATCGGATCGATGAGTTGGACGGACCGGGTAAAGTTGGCCGGAAACCAGTCGTATTCCTTGTAGTCGACGATGCGCCCATCGACGACGAGAACGCCCTTGATATCGGTACCACCGACATCAATACCGGCGAACGCCTTGTCCGCCAGTCCGTCGGTACAGGCTTTGAAGAACGCCATGGTGTCGACTCTTGTTCTTCCGGTCACCAGCAATTCCAGCAGATGTGAAATATCGTCGATCTGGAAGCGGAACGGTGGTTGGTCCGGATGAACGGCTTCGATCATGCGATCAATGACATTCACTGCCCGTCCATACCCTTTCCTCGAATTCCTCGGGCTGTCGATGCAGAAGGCCGAATCAAGCCAGGACACAAAATTCATCAATGCCGGCTTGCGGGTATCGACAAAAACAATCAGGCGACGACCACCGATACTGGAAAGGATGTTGTAGATTTCGGCGTTCAAATAGTCGCCAATGAAGGAGATCTCTTCGCCAGAACGGTTTTCCAGGCTCGGTATGCGCAACTCATAGGCTTTGCTGCCGTCCTGATCCAGGAGGTCAAGCACACAAACGATCCTCTCGAACTCTGTGTTTCCCAGCTGGGCGAAGGCCTCATGCACGGTGGTGATGTAGACGGGTTTGCCGGCCCGTGCGTCACGTAACAACTTATGAATCAAGTTCGTCCTCCTTTGTTCTGAATAGGCGAAGCAATTAACTAAACAGCGTTACGCGCAAATGCTCACCAACCCGAAGGCCTTGCGCGACAACGGTCAACGCGGGATTGACCGCAGCTGAAGACGGAAAGAAGCCGGAATCGACCACATAGAGGTTGTCGTGATCCCAGGCTTTGCATAGCGGATCAAGCGCCGAAGTAATCGGGTCGTTGCCGAAACGAACGGTGCCGCACTGATGCGAAACGACTTTGGTTTCAAACAACTTGGCGAACACGAAGGGATAGCCGGTCGCGCGCAGAATCTCCTTGCACTTGGCCACCCAGCGGAAGTGGGCCTTAAGGTTGGTTCGGTGCCAGTGCAGGTTGATTGCACTATCAGGACGGATCGTCACACGACTGTCAGGATGAGGCAGATCCTCGCTCTGCGCATACCAGTCCACGCTTCGTGCAGCGAGTGTGGAACGAACAAATCTAGGCATCAGCGCCAGGGCTTCACGCAACATTGGTTCGCGGATGTTTCCGAGCGGTTGGAGACTGCCAAGCGGCGTGCTTCCCGCGCCCTCACCAAAGTAGTAGTCATGGACTGCCAGCGTCTTCGGAAAATGAGTATCGTTAATCTTGAAGGGATGAACCGCCATGATTGCGCTGGTGTTGTGCGTCATGTAATTGCGCCCCACCACATCCGAACTGTTGGCCAAGCCTCGTGAGTTTTTAGTATTGGCTGAACGGAGCAACAACGCGGCAGAATTGATGGCGCCGGCGCTCAGAACGAAAACATCTGCCGAAATTTTCTCGAGTTGGCCGTTGACCATTACTTCAACAGCCACGATCCTTCGTCCGCTCGAATCGGCCATCAATTTGACAACCTGTGCTCCGGTCACGAGTTCGATGTTTGAATGCGCGACAGCAGGTCGGATCAGTTTGATCTCTGCGTCGCCCTTGGCGTCAATCTTGCAGGGAAATGCGTCGCAATTCTCGCAACGCTGGCATCGGCCTCCAGAACCAAAATCAACCGCACACGGCATCGGGAACGGCTTCAACCCATTCTCGCGCAGCCGCTGTTCGATTGCGCTCATTACCGGCTCATGCGGGACTGGCTTCAGAACGTAATCTTTGCTGCGAGGCGGGTCAGTCGGATCGGCACCACCCAAACCTCGCACACCAAACAACGTTTCCGCTCGCCCATACCACGATTCGAGATCCGCATAGGTAATTGGCCAGGCAGGGGAAACGCCCTCTTCGTGGATGACCTCGCCGAAATCCCTCTCACGGAAGCGAAACATGGCCGCGCCGTAGAATTTCGTGTTTCCGCCGACGTAATAGAACATGCCCGGCTTGAACGCTTCGCTATCGGCCCACCAAGTTTCGTCAGTGTGGTAGCGACGCTCGCCAAATACCGATTCCGGATCCCAGTTCTGAGCTTCCCGAGGTAGCGAATGACCACGTTCAAGAATAAGGGTACGTGCTTTGCTGCCTGCAAGCTGCAAAGCGACAGACCCGCCGCCGCAGCCGGAGCCGATTATCACTACATCGTACGATTTCATACTCATCTCACGAATTCAACATTTCATTTACCGCGGAACGAGAGGTTCGTAAGGGTTGCACTTAGCTACCCTCCAACCGTGACGCGATAACCTGCTGCTTCAGCGCGCCGGATATACGGTTCAACTTCTTGTTCCTCGGGCGGTTTGACGTCCTTCATCGCATAGTCCAGTCCGACCAACCCGTATTTGCTTTCTCCGTATTGATGGAACGGAAGCAGGTGCAATTCCTTCAGCCCAAACGGCGCCAGATAGGCCAGAACCTGCTCCAGATTCTCCAGACTCATGGTGTATCCGGGGATCAACGGAAGTCGCGGAATCACTTTGGTGCCTTGCGCACAAAGGTCTGCAAAGTTATCGAGCACCCGATGAAGATTGATTCCGGTGACGGCATGCGCACGCATGGAATCCATGATCTTGAAGTCGTAAAGCACTTCATCACAGTATTTCGCCAGTTCAAGCAAGCCGGCTTTATTGCCGTGCCCCGTGGTTTCAATCGCGGTCGCGATTCCCCACGCCT
>JAIFNM010000122.1 GCA_020047725.1 Betaproteobacteria bacterium | reverse complement strand
GGGCCGCAGCGGCGCAGTGGTCGTGCAGATTGTGGCCAAAGTAGAACGCCTTTTCCTCGAAACCTTCAGCCGGTACAAAGGCCTCGGCGTTCAGGCATACGCGACGCTCGTCGTCAATACGCACGACGCCCAGGCGCAGCCACTCATCAACGACGACACGCGAGCGGATGTCACTATTGACACTGGCAACCAAGCTCTCGAAGGAGAGTTCTCCGCCTTCGCTGGCAAAACGGGGAAGAGGAAGTGGACGGCCTGCCCCATCGAGATATCGTGGTGTTCCCAGCGACCAGCTGGGCCCCAAGTGAAACGACGGACGGCACGCTGTCGTCAGGCGATTGAAGCGCCTGGCGCAGCCGGCTCACATCCTTGCGATGAACGCCGGTCATCAGATTGATGCGGCTGTCGGTTGATGCTTTGTTGCCAATGCGGAAATCCGCGTCGGCGACCTCGACGAACAGTGTCTTGAGCAGTTCGGCGAGAAAAGGGAAAGTTACGCCGCGCGCCAGCATCAGTCGCACAAGTGGCCGCAGTACGCGGCGCAGAGCAAGCACCAGAGTGGGCGAGGGTGATGCAGAAGGAGTTTCTGGGGAGGACATGATTGTGTCTGAAAGGGTGGCGTGATTTGAATATAGCACAAACGTGGGAAAAAGTTACACAAAATACTTGCAATCCAACTTTCTCTGTGTATAGTGAAGCTGTGTGGGAAACAATCCCACATTAAACAAAGTAACAACCGGTGACTTTTCAATCCTAAGGAGACAAATCATGAATAACCTCAAACAAAACACACTTGCAACCCTCGTCGCAATCGCCGTCGGGCTCACCTCAGGCGCGGTGTTCGCCAGTGGTAGCGGAAAGAGTGGTGGTAGCAGCAGCGGTGGAAGCAGCAGCGGTGGAAGCAGCAGTAGCAGCGCAAGCAGCGGTAGCAGTCGGAGCTCAAGTGAAAGCCGCGGCTCCGAGAGTTCCGGTCGCAGCCAAAGCGAAAGTCGCGGATCGTCGAACTCCAGCAGCGGTCATAGTTCCAGTGACGACTCATCGCGCGGACGTGGCACGGACGATCCGGCCGGGCATGTTCGTGGCGCTGATGATTCGCCAGGTCACGTGCGGGGTGCCGACGACTCCGTTGGGCATGTATCCGGTGATGATGACCTGCTTGACCCGACGCGTACGCGCACCCGCACGCGGACCCGGAGTGCCGATGATTTGGTCAGCAACTGATCAGGCACGATAGACGCGAGCTAACAAGCGCCTCAACGCACCTTTGGATGCGTTGAAGCGCCGGCTATTCAGCATGCCTGGCACTTTTTCGTAGATCGCCATTTCATGCGCCTTCCAGGCCAGTCCTTTCAGTTTTCAAACTAACGGGAGGATCCTTTGGCTGACAGGACAGTGTTCCTCATCACGCCCAGCGGAGTGTCTTGTGAGTCAGTCTCGTCCTCGACGATAACCCGGTGCAGCAGCTTGCCGCTGACCAGGCGATGACAGGGGCGACACTGTACTTTATAGTGAGAGCAACTTGCCTGAGCCCGCGTGTCACCCGCCGGGTTCCCTTTTCCTGAATCCTGATTGAGCAGACGGATGAATTTCTCTACCGGAAAAAAGCTTTTTCTGAGCCACTTCCTGGCCATCATTCTGGTTTCGGGAAGTATTGGCAGCTATTTCTATCAGAATGCCATCGATAATCTTCTGGGAAGCCTGCAGGCGCGCTTGAAATACAGTGCCGCCTTGCTCAGCACCGCGGTTGATCCAAGCGAGCTTGATCAGATCGTTTCACCGGCCGACAAATCCCGCGAAAGCTATAAAAAGGGCGTTGCCCATTTGCGCGAACTGGTCGCCTCGAATCCGGACGTCGCCTTCATCTACGTCATGCGGCGGCACGGGGCGGAGATTCATTTTGTGCTGGATTCCGATCCTGACACACCGGCCGAACCTGGAGAAGTGTACGCCGTGCCCGTCCGTGCGTTGCTCGAAGGTTTCAGCAAAGCTGGCAGCGATCGCGAGCTGTTCAAGGACAAGTGGGGCACTTTCATGTCGGGTTTCGCCCCGCTAAGCGGTGGTGGTGGCCGTTACGTTATTGGTATTGATATGCGTGCCGACGAAGTGGCAAACAAGCTCGCCGCCCTGCGAACTACCGGTATCCTGTCGCTTGTTTTCTCGCTGTTCCTGGCCTTTCTGTTCAGTCATTTTCTCTCGCGAAGCATGGTCAAGCGGATCAATGCCTTGCATCGGCGCTGTCTGGAGGTCGATACCTCGGCCGGCACGAAATCTGTTCGCGAAGGCGACGAGCTCGATCAGCTGGCGGTGACCTTTGGCGACATGTTGGACCGGTTGCAACGGTCGCAGACGGAGCTTGAGCGGCGCGTCGAGCAACGCACGAACGAACTGAGTCTGGCCAATCAGCAATTGCAAGCGGAGATGAAGCAGCGCGAGAAGATCGCACAACTGCTCGAAGAGACGGCGCGTACGGATTTCCTCACCAAACTTATCAATCGGCGCGCCATGCACCGTTTATTGCACAACGAAATGGCGCGCGTTGAACGAACTGGCGGAGTCTTTTCATTGGTACTGGTGGATATCGATCATTTCAAGGATATCAACGATCAGTTCGGGCATGGCATTGGCGACGACGTGTTGATCGCACTGTCGAGAGCATTTGAGAATTCGGTCCGCGAGCAGGACACGGTATCCCGCTGGGGTGGCGAGGAATTCCTGATGTTGTTGCCCAACACCGCACAGGCCGATGCGGTCGAGCAGGCCGAACGTTTACGGCAAATGCTTGATAGCGACGCAATGCAAATAGAGCGTTACCGGCACCGGGTTACGGCCAGTTTTGGCGTCTGTGAGTTTGCCGCCGGAGATGACCTGGAGTTTTTGCTCAAACAAGCCGACGTGGCGCTCTATCAGGCCAAGGCACTGGGCCGCAACCAGGTACGCGCCGCCGCGCAAACCGGCGCGCCCGGAGAATCGCCAGGCGAAGCTGGGGTGACGAACACACACTTGGAGCAATAGAAGAAAACAGGGCGTTCTACGTCCTGTTTTTTCTAGTCCTTTCAGTTTTCAAACCCACGCTTGATCCGCCATTGCTTCACCAGCGCGTAGATCGCCGGAATCACTGCCAGCGTCAGCACCGTCGATGAAATCATCCCGCCGACCATCGGCGCGGCGATGCGGCTCATCACTTCCGAGCCGGTGCCGGTGCCCCACATGATCGGCAGAAGGCCGGCCATGATGGCGACGACGGTCATCATTTTTGGCCGCACGCGCTCGACGGCGCCTTCCATGACGGCTTCGTAGAGGTCGCCGACATTGGGTGAGCGTTCCGATTCGCGGCACTTCGTCTTGACTGCCTCCCAGGCGTGGTCGAGGTAGATCAGCATGACGACGCCGGTTTCGGCTGCGACGCCAGCCAGCGCGATGAAACCGACGGCGACGGCGACCGAAAGGTTGTAGCCGAGCAGCCACATCAGCCAGACGCCGCCGACCAGCGCGAAGGGCACCGAGAGCATGACGATCAGCGTTTCGGTGATGCGCCGGAAATTGAGGAAAAGCAGCAGGAAGATCGAGAGCAGCGTGATCGGCACGACTACTTTCATCTTCTCGATGGCATGTTCCATGTTCTCGAACTGCCCGCTCCAGGTGACGTAATAGCCGGGCGGGAATTTGACGTGTTCGGCGACCGCCTTCTTGGCCTCGGCCACGTAGCCGCCGATATCGCGTTCGCGAATGTCGACGTAGATGTAGGCCGAGAGCAGGGCGTTCTCGGTACGGATGGCCGGTGCGCCTTTGGCTATTTCGACCTTGGCCAACTGTCCGAGCGGGATCATCGCGCCGTCCATCGTTGGAATCAGCACTTCACGGGCGATCTGTTGCGGGTCGGAGCGCAGTTCGCGCGGATAGCGCACGGTGACACCGTAACGCTCGCGGCCTTCAACGGTCGTCGTGACCATTTCGCCGCCGAGCGCGGTACCGATCACATCCTGCAGTTCGCCGACCGACAGTCCATAACGCGCCAGTTGCGTGCGATCCGGCTCGATGTTCAGGTAGAAGCCGCCGGTGATGCGTTCGGCAAAGGCGCTGGAAGTACCGGGAACGTTTTTCACCACGGCCTCGATCTGCCGGGCGAGTTTCTCCATTTCGTCGAGATCCTTGCCGAAGACCTTGATGCCGATCGGCGTGCGGATGCCGGTGGACAGCATGTCGATACGCGCCTTGATCGGCATCGTCCAGGCGTTGGAAATGCCCGGGAATTGCAATGCCTTGTCGAGTTCGGCGACCAGCTTGTCGATGTTCATGCCGGCACGCCATTCCGATTCCGGCTTGAGGTTGATCACCGTCTCGAACATCTCGGTCGGCGCCGGGTCGGTTGCCGTGTTGGCGCGGCCGGCCTTGCCATAGACCGAGGCGACTTCCGGGAAGCTCTTGATGATCTTGTTCTGCGTTTGCAGGATCTCGGCAGCCTTGGTGATCGACATGCCGGGAAGCGAGGCGGGCATGTAGAAGAGGGTCCCTTCGTTCAGCGTCGGCATGAATTCGGAGCCGAGCTTGGATGCCGGATAGATCGAGACGCCCATGGCCAGTACCGCCAGCAGGATGGTCAATTTCTTCCAACGCATGACGCCAGCGATGATCGGTCGATAGGCCCAGATCAGGAAACGATTCACCGGGTTTTTGGCTTCCGGCATGATCTTGCCGCGAATGAAAAACAGCATCAGCACCGGCACCAGCGTGATCGAAAGCAGCGCCGCACCGGCCATTGCAAAGGTCTTGGTATAGGCCAAGGGAGAGAACAGCCGGCCCTCCTGGCCCTCCAGACTGAACACAGGCAGGAAGGAAACGGTGATGATCAGCAGCGAGAAGAAGAGGGCCGGGCCGACTTCCTTGCAGGCGGCGATGATGGCCTTGGCGCGTGCTGCCATCATTCCTCCCCCTTCAAGGGGGAGGTTAGGAGGGGGATGGGGGTTTGTGCTATCGGCATTGACCCCATCCCCACCCCATCCCTCCCCTTGAAGGGGAGGGTGACTGTGTTCCAAGCGTTCCAGATGCTTGTGCGC